>NZ_JACFYJ010000049.1:0-60247 GCF_037126505.1 Paraburkholderia bengalensis | reverse complement strand
TCATTACGCAGATCGCTGGCTTCGATACGTTCCTTCGACGTCAACGGGTGCTTCGCCGGTAACGCGCACAACGCAGGCAGCCGATACAGCTCGGCGCTCGTCACGCCGAACGCATCCGGCGTCGTCGTTGCAAAGCCGACGTCGCAATAGGCGGCCGATACCCAGCGCTGGATCGTCCCTTCGCTGCGCATCTCCAGGGACACGATCACGCGCGGATGCGCGGTCAGAAACCGCTCGATCACCGCAGGCAGAAACGACAGCGCCAGCACAGGCGCGGCAACGATACGCAAACGCCCGCTGCCCAACTGGCGAATCTCGCGTGCCGAAATCTCCAGCTTTTCCAGCCCGACAAAGCTGCGCTCCACCTCGCGATAGAACGCACTGCCCGCGTCCGTTGCACGGATGCGCCCGCCGTTGCGCGCGAAAAGCGCGAGCCCCGTGGCCGTTTCCAGCTCGGCTATCAACCGGCTGATGCTGGGCTGCGACGTGCCGAGTTCTTCCGCTGCCGCCGTCATCGAACCGCGCAGCATCACCAGACGAAACGCCTCGATCTGCCTCTGATTCATCGCCTCTCCCGCCTGCCGAGTCCGAATACAGACGTCAGCTTGCCATATCAGAAATGAATAGAAGCCGTTTTTGTCGCTATTTGACCGGATAAGCCGCCCGAACCTAGACTGGTTTCAACCGGCAAAACCGTTCATGCGCATGCGTCCCGATTCCCTACTGTTCCATGAAGACTTTCGCTGCGACCCGTACTGGTGGGACGCGGCGCCGCCCGAAACGGCGCGCGCGCCGCTGCCCGGTGAAGTGGATGTTGCGATCATCGGCAGCGGCTATTGCGGGCTGTCGGCGGCGGCGCAAGCGTCGCTTCACGGCGCGCGCGTGGCCGTGCTCGATGCGCGCGAGATCGGCGGCGGCGGCAGCACCCGCAGCGGCGGGATGATATCGAGTGGGCAAAAGCTTGCGCTGACCAATGCGATTCGGGGCGTTTCCGCAGAGCGCCTCGTGCGGCTGATGCGCGAATCGATGGCGAGCTTCGAGTATCTGAAGCGCATCGTTGCCGACGAATCGATGGACGCCGATCTGCAGATCACCGGCCGCTTCTTCGGCGCCTACACGCCTTCGCACTTCGAGCAGTTGCGCGGCCAGGGGCAGTTGCTGCGCGACAAGACGGGCGTCACCGTGCATGTGATCGAACGTGACGCACAGCGCGCGATGATCGGTTCCGACTACTACTACGGCGGCATTCTCGTCGACGAATACGGCGGGCTGCATACGGCGAAATATCACCGCGCCCTTCGCGAACTGGCGAAACGGCGCGGCGCCACGCTGCACTCGCATGCGCAGGCGGAGCGGATCGAACGCATCGCGGGCGGCGCGCGCTTTCGCATCCACACGCCGCGCGGCTCGCTCGATGCAAAGCATGTACTGGTGGCCACCAATGGCTACACGGGCGCGCAACTGCCGTTCTTCGCGCGCCGCGTGCTGCCTGTGGCGAGTTACCAGATTGCGACGGAGCCGCTGCCAGAAGGTCTGATGCGCGCGCTCAACCCAGGCCGCCGCATGATCAGCGACTCGAAGCGCAACCTGTTCTACACGCGCCCGTCGCCCGACGGCACGCGGATGATTTTCGGCTCGCGCCCGGCGATTTGCGAACTCAGCGAGCGAGACGCAGCGCGTCTGCTGTACGGCAAGATGCTGCAACTCTGGCCCGCGCTGCGCGACGTGCGCATCACGCATGCATGGAAAGGCTTCGTCGCGATGACGCGCGACAAGCTCGCGCATATCGGCGAACACGAAGGGATTCACTACGCGCTCGGTTGCAACGGGAACGGCGTCGCGCTGATGAGCTATCTCGGCCACCGCGTGGCCCGTCACATGCTCGGTGTCGATCGCGATGCGGGCGCGTTCGGCGAAGGCGGGTTCCCGTTGAGCGGCGCGGGCATCGCAAGTCAGCTGGCCGTGCCGCTCGGTTCTGCGCTGTACCAGCTCGACGATTTGTGGCGTGGGCGCGTGCGCGCCGCGCTGTCCTGATCTTCATTGCATGACACGATACGAGGAGCCCCGATGATCCAGTTGCACAACGTATCGAAATGGTTTGGCGAGCATCGCGTGCTCGACGGCTGCTCCGCGTCGATCGAACGCGGCGAGGTGGTCGTGATCTGCGGGCCGTCGGGCTCGGGCAAGTCGACGCTGATCAAGTCGGTGAACGGGCTCGAACCTGTGCAGGATGGCCGCATCGTCGTCGATGGCGTGGACGTGACAGCGAAGACAGCGAACCTCGCGCGCTTGCGCGCGAAAGTCGGCATGGTGTTCCAGCATTTCGAACTGTTTGCGCATCTGAGCGTGCGCCGCAACCTGATGCTCGCGCAGATGAACGTGCTCGGCCGCAGCCGCGAAGAAGCCGCCGGGAAAGCGCGTACGTTGTTGCGCCGCGTCGGCCTGCGCGATCACGAGGACAAGTACCCGACCCAACTATCGGGCGGCCAGCAGCAGCGTGTCGCGATTGCGCGTGCGCTGTCGATGGACCCGGTTGCGATGCTGTTCGACGAACCGACATCCGCGCTCGACCCCGAAATGGTCAACGAAGTGCTCGATGTGATGAGCTCGCTCGCGCAGGAAGGCATGACCATGCTGTGCGTGACGCACGAAATGGGCTTCGCGAGGCGTGTCGCCGATCGCATCCTGTTCATGGATCGCGGCGCGATCGTCGAGGACGATACGAAAGAACAGTTCTTCGCGCGCCCACGCTCGGAACGCGCCCGCGAGTTTCTGTCGCGCATTCTGCATTGAGCGGTGTGCGCTTATCAGGCACCGCTGTACCGGTTCTGTTCACTGCCGTTCCTTTCGAAGGAGCTTCATGATGCGTTTCCTCAAGTTTGCACGCAGTTTCGCACTGGCCGCTTCGTTGTGCGTCGCGGCCGTATCGGCCGCCCATGCAGAGGATGTCGGCACGCTCACGCCGGGCAAGATTGTCGTGGGCGTCGACGCGAACAACAAACCGTATTCGTACATCGACAACGGCAAGATGACGGGCTTCGACGTCGAACTGATCCGCGCCATCGCCGCGAAGCTCGGGTTGTCGGCTGATTTCCGCGCGCAGGATTTTGCCGGCCTCTTGCCGAGCGTCGCCAACCAGCAGATCGATCTCGCAGCCGGCTCCATTTCGATTACGAAAGACCGGCTCAAGATGGTCGATTTTTCCGACGGCTATCTGACAGGCCTGCTGAGCGTCGCGACGCTGCCGGGCAGTCCCATTTCCGCCGACGTCGGCTCCGTCAACGGCAAGCGGATCGGCGTCGTGCAAGGCACGATCGAAGACACGTATTCCGCCAGCTACCTGCCCGGCGCGCAGATCGTGCGCTTTCCGAATCTGAACGCGGGCTTCCTCGCGCTGCGCAATAAATACATCGACGGTTACTTCGTCGACAAGACGCTGGTGGAAGGTCTGCAAGGCAAATACCCGCAGATGAACATCGCCGACAAGCTCGATATTTCCGCCGTCAATCTGCCTGCAGGTTTCCCGGTTCACAAGGGCAACGCGAAGCTCGAAGCCGCGTTGAACAAGACGATCGGTGAACTGGTCGCCGACGGCACGTGGATGAAGCTCTATCTGCAGTTCCATCCGGGTTATCCGCAACCGACCAGCCTGCCGCCGTATGCAATGAAATAGCCGGACAGCACCTGATCGATCTCGTCTCCTGGAGAGCGCACATGGACGCCTTTTTGCAGAACTTCCTCGATTGGCCGCTTTTGCTCGAATCGTTGCCTTCGCTGCTCGGCACGGGCCTCGCGAACACGCTGATCCTGTCGCTGTTCTCGACGGTGCTCGGCATCGTCGCGGGCATGGTGCTCGCATTGATGGCCGTATCGAACACTCGCTGGCTGACGTGGCCGGCGCAGATGTTTATCGACGTGTTTCGCGGCCTGCCTGCCGCGCTCGTGATACTCGTGGTCGGTCAGGGGCTCGCGCCCATCGGGCTGTCGGTCTTCGGGCCGAATCCGTATCCGCTCGCGATCGTCGCGCTCGCGCTGATCTCGTCGGCGTATATCGCGGAGATTTTCCGCTCGGGTATCCAGAGCGTCGGGCGCGGCCAGATGTATGCGTGTCAGGCGCTCGGCATGACTTACTGGAGCGGCATGCGCCATGTGATCGTGCCGCAAGGCGTGCGGCGCATCCTGCCCGCGCTCGCCAACCAGTTCATCTCCATCGTCAAGGATTCGAGTCTCGTCTATTTTCTGGGTCTTCTCACGTCGCAACGCGATCTCTTCACGATCGGGCAGAACACGGCTGTCAACACCGCGAATCTTTCGCCGCTCGTGGCGGCAGGCGTCGTGTATCTGCTGATTACCGTGCCGCTCACGCACGCGATCAATCATATCGACCGCTGGACGAACCGCTTTTCGAATCCCGGTCAGCGCGGCGGCAGAAAAAACGTGCGCAGTGTGCGCGCGGCGCGTCGTGCAGAAGCGCTGCAATCGGCGGCCGCGGCCGGCATCGCCGAACGCCATCATTGAATCCATCCAACCCGATATAAAACGAACATGGGACCCAAAGTCGATACTGTTGCCGCCGATACCCAGTTGCCCGAGCGCGTCGATGTGGTCGTGATCGGCGGCGGGATCATCGGCGTGTCGACTGCGTTGTATCTGAGCGAAAAAGGCTTGCAGGTCGCGCTGTGCGAAAAAGGACATATCGCCGGTGAGCAATCGAGCCGTAACTGGGGATGGGTGCGCGTCACGCGGCGCGATCCGCGCGAGCTGCTGCTGAGCATCGAAAGCCTGAAGCTGTGGCGCACGCTGGACCGCACGCTCGGCATCGAGACGGGCTTCAACCAATGCGGCATCCTGTATGTATCGAACGATGACGCTACGCTCGCGAAGCACCGCGACTGGCTCGCGCGCGCCCGCCAGATTGCCGGCGATGCGTTCGACACCCGCGAAATCGACACGAATGACATTGCGAAGCTGCTGCCCGGTTCGACGCAACGCTTCAAAGGCGGCATCTTCACACCAGGCGATGCACGCGCCGAACCGCAAAAGGCCGCGCCCGCCATGGCCAACGCGCTGCGCAAGCGCGGCGTGAAGATCCTCACGCCTTGCGCGGTGCGCGGCATCGAAACGGGTGGCGGACGCGTGAGCGCCGTCGTCACCGAACACGGCACGATCCGCTGCAATGCGGCGGTGGTCGCGGGCGGCGCATGGACGCGCTACTTCTGCGGCAACCTCGGCGTCGAACTGCCGCAACTGCTGACGCGCGCTTCCGTGCTGCGCACCGAGCCGCTCGAAGGCGGCCCGACGTGCAGCGCCAACAACGAAGAGTTCGCGTTCCGCAAGCGCGCCGACGGCGGCTATACCGTTGCTTATGGATTGCGCACGCACGCGGACCTCACGCCCGACGCGTTTCGCCTGTTCTTCAAGTACATCGAGGCGCTGAAGAGTCAGATGGGCGCACTGCAGATCCGCGTCGGCAAGCGCTTTCTCGACGAACTGAAGCGCCCGCGCCACTGGCCGCTCGACCAGCCGACCGTGTTCGAAGCCATCCGCACGCTCGATCCCGATCCTGTGGTGCCGTATGTCGATAACGGGTTGCGCGAATTCGTGAAGGCGTTTCCTCAACTCGCCAACGCGAAGATCGCGCAGCGCTGGGCCGGCTATATCGACGTGACGCCCGATGCGATTCCTGTTATCTCGGGCGCCGCGCGTGTGCCGGGCCTGTTCATCGGCACGGGCTTTTCGGGGCATGGTTTCGGCATCGGCCCGGCGGCAGGCAAGCTGATGGCCGATATCGTCAACAACGATGCGCCGCTCGTCGATCCGTACGCGTTTCGGCTGTCGCGTTTCAGCGATGGCTCGAAGATCACCATCGACGCCGGCTTCTGAGCGTCACATCGTCATCGGAAACAGCATATGGACAAGGTAGCGATGGTGTCGGGCGCGAATCGCGGCATCGGCCGCGAGATTGCGCTGGAGTTGCACAGCAGGGGGTATAGGCTGTCGCTCGGCATGCGCGATCCGTCATCGTTCGATAACGATCTCGACGCGTTTGTGTTCGCGTACGAAGCGCGCGACGACCATGCGGCGCGCGACTGGGTCGATGCGACCGTCGACCGTTTCGGACGTCTGGACGTGCTGGTGAGCAATGCGGGCATCTGCAAGATGATCACTTTCGAGAACGGCACCACCGAACTGCTCGACGAAACGCTCGACATCAATGTGAAAGCGCCGTTCAGGCTCGCGCAGGCCGCGTTGCCGCATCTCAGACGTGCTGGCAACGGGCGCTTCGTGCAACTCGCGTCGCTGTCAGGCAAGCGCGTGAAAAACCAGAACGTCGCCTACCCGATGTCGAAGTATGCAGTGCTCGCGTTGACGCACGCAATACGGCGCGCGGGCTGGGACGATGGCGTGCGCGCGACGGCCGTCTGTCCCGGCTTCGTCAATACCGACATGGCGGCCGGTCTCGCCGACCTGCCGCCCGATGCGATGACGCAGCCGGGCGACATCGCCGCCATCGTCGTCAACACACTCGAATTGCCGAACACCGCGAGCATCGCGGAATTGCTGATCAATTGCCGCCTCGAAGACATGCTTTGACGACAACGACCTGCACCACGCGGCGATCGTCCCGCGATCGGTTTTCGCCTCGCGCTTCGGCATGACGACACGGCGGGCGTCGCCGTCGGCCAAAGCCGGTGTTGAAGTTCGTAGATCCTGCTATTGGTGTCCGACCATGAATTTCATGTCATGCGCGGGCGAATGCACCCTTCTGTCCCGCTGATCCGCTCCGTGAAGGTGCCAATCAAGCGGACACATGTCCGTCGACCCGACATTCAAGTTTCACAGCAGTTGGCAGATGTGATTCGCTCGACCGACATTCGCATTTCCACCGCGACAAACGCCAACTGCACGCAATCGAACGCGTCCTTGCGACCGATTTCACCCGCTCGGCGACGACGCCAAAAAAGCCGCCGATCGGGAGCGGACCAATGATTATGAATGTCAGCAAGCGTCGGGAACTCATCGCGGCTGCGGGAGCGCTTCGGCAACCGTCCGTCTCGCGAGCCAGATACGGCGGCATGAACTGCTGGCGCCCTCTGCGCGCCTGGCACCCGCGGGCGTCCAGGACTGACTGCACAAACTGCTTCTTGCAAAGCTACGCGAAGCTAACCGCACAGACGGGTCGCCAGGCTCTGCCGCAACAGCTGCGACAACGCCGATCCCTGCAGCGCACAGACGCTCATGCGCGCAGCGCCTTCGCAAGATCCGCAAGCCGATATGGCTTGTGCACAAAGATAAAGTCGCTGAGGATCGCGTGTTCGTTGCGCAATGCGGCCTGTGGATAGCCCGACGTCAGCACGATCTTGATGCCGGGGTGCGCCTCGCGGACCTGGCAGGCGAGTTCGATTCCGCTCATGCGCGCGGCATGGTGATATCGGCGAATAGCACACCGATGTCCTGTCGCTCGTTGAGAATGTCGACAGCCTCCGATGCACTGCTGGCTGGCACGACTTCATAACCGATGCTGACAAACAGCTCGGTGGCAACCGCGAGCACGTCGGGCTCATCCTCGACGAGCAACACCGTCTCGATCTTCCTTTTTGGCGCTGGTGTCTGCACAGCATCAACCGGCTGAGCGGCCGGCAGATACAGGTCAACTGTCGTGCCGTTACCGACTTTGCTTGAGATAACGACATCGCCGCCGGACTGCGTGATAAAGCCGTACACCTGGCTAAGCCCAAGACCCGTGCCCTTGCCCGCCGGCTTCGTCGTGAAGAAGGGGTCGAGCGCCTGGGCCAGCACATCTTCCGGCATGCCCGAGCCAGTGTCTGCAACCGAAATGCGAACGTAATTGCCCGCCGGCAGCGCGGCCGTCACCGGAAGGCGGGATTCGACGAACTCGGTTTTTATGGTTATTACACCGCCTTCTGGCATGGCGTCGACGGCATTGACAACGAGGTTAAGCAGCGCTGCTTCAAAACGTGCCGCATCGACGAGCGCACAAGCCTCGCGCGCGTGCAACGCGAGTTCGAAATGTATCTGCTGATTGCCGGCACGTCTTAGCATCGGCTCGAAATCGCGGATCAGCGCATTGAGGTCACAGACCTGCGCCTGCAACGGCTGTTGGCGCGCGAACGACAACAGTTGCTGCGTGAGGGAAGCGCCGCGCTCAACTGCGCGCCGCATGCCTTCGATCATCTTCATGTCGAGCGGCGTTCTTGACTGCATCGCGAGGATCTGCAAGCCGTTGGACAGTACCGATAGCAGATTGTTGAAGTCATGGGCGACACCGCCTGTCAGTCTCCCGATCGCTTCCATCTTCTGGGCCTGGAACAGCGCGGCGTTCGCCTTTTCGAGGGCCGCCGCCGCCTCCCTGCGCTCGGTGATATCGCGGGTCACTTTCGCAAAGCCGACGAGCGTCCCCGTCTCGTCCCGGATCGCATCCACCACCACATGCGCCCAGAAACGGGTGCCGTCGCTGCGAACGCGCCATCCTTCACGCTCGGCGCGACCATCCTTTGCCGCAGTAGCGAGAATCTGTGCCGGCAAGCCCGCCGCCCTGTCCTCGTCAGTGTAGAAGCGCGAGAAATGCTGCCCAATAATTTCCGCCTGGCTGTATCCCTTTATCCGCTGCGCGCCCGGGTTCCAACTGGTCACGATTCCCGTCGGAGAGAGCATGAAGATCGCGTAGTCCGTCACGCCCTGCACGAGGATGCGGAACTGCTGTTCCGTGCCATATGTCGCTGATTGAGTGGTGCCTGGATCGCTCATGCGCGCTCGCTACAAGGGTTTACGTTTCAAATTTGTTTCATCTTAACCCTTGGCGCGCCGCCCCAACGGACAAGTGCTACGCGTAAGTGGACACAGGGCCTTGAGGGAGGCTGAGACAACATGACGAGCAGGCGCTGGAGGCATTGGCCCGTCTTCTGCGTAGCGTTCAATCGGCAATCAAAGTCGACCGCTCCGCGACGTGGCCTGGGTTGGCCGGCGTTTCTGGCCGTCTTTCCGCGGGCCGCCGTGCTTCACCTGACCGCTCGAATCAACCACCGCCGAATGGAGGTCACGGATTGACGAGGCTCAGCAGGGTCGAGGTCGAGCAACGAAGTGACCTGTACGCTTCGCGCCAGTCACCGATCAGTGCGAGAGCCGTACCGCGCCGGCTCTAACTGTCGCAGTGGCGGAACCGGCGCGGTGAGAAACCGCTGCGATTGCACCCGCGGATGACCGGCCGCCCACCGAAGCGCGGCCTCCTTCGAGCCCGACTCGATGTCACACCAGAATTCCTGATGCAGCGCACCGAGACGCCGGGCTGCCTCGTAACGATGAAAGTGCCCGGCGAGCCAAAACCTGCAGCCATCAAAGAAGACCTTCATTGCTGGCCGCGCCGCCCGCATTGACCCGCATTCTATGGCCGACAAAGCTTGCTTCAGCTGCGCGTCGTCAAGAGGTTCGCCAATGGCAAGTTCATCGGCGACCGAGAGCTGTGAGAACTTCAGGTAGTCCCTTTTTAGCACGCCGGCGGGAAGCAACCTGAGAGGCGGCGCGCTAGCAGGCAAATGAGGAACGCCTGGCATGGCGGTGTTCTTCGATGGATGGAAGTCGGTGCTGTCGACACGCAGAATGTACCGCCACGACTCGCGCATGCGGCCTGCAGCAGTTCATTCTTCAGCCATGAGGTGGCGGATAACCAGCGCCGGGTCGGCAATGTCCAGAATGAGACGCCGAAGAATTCGTCTGCGCATATGCTCCTCATCGAGCATCCAGGGCGCCCCCTTCTCGCTCAGGTAGCGGGCGAGCGCATCCTGCTGATTCGCATCGGCAGGCAAATCAAGCCGTACGGCAAGCAGCCCCGCGACGACGTCGTCGATCTCGATGTCGAGCGGTTTCGAGTCTATGTAGAGGTCGAGTTTCATCTCTGTCTTCGCCAAAAAGCGGCGCCGCGAGATGCAAACGCGAGATGCAAACCGTTGCGGCGCCGAAGGGAGTGCGCTGGTCGCGAGGGCTGGCCAGCGCTTGCAGAAGGCAAATCAGTACTCCAGTTCGGGGGAAGTGGCCTGCGCCGGCTTCTCGTCCTTCGGAGCTTCGGCGATCGTCGCGTCCGTGGTCAGGATCAGACCGGCGATGGATGCCGCGTTTTGCAGCGCGGTGCGCGTGACCTTGGTCGGGTCGACCACGCCTGCCGCGACGAGATCGACGTATTCGCCGGTGGCCGCGTTGTAGCCAAAGTTGCCCTTGCCTTCGAGCACCTTCGCAATGACCACCGAGGGCTCATCGCCGGCATTCGATGCAATGACCCGCAATGGCGCTTCCAGTGCGCGCAGCACGATCTGGATGCCCGCGTCCTGATCGCTGTTGTCGCCTTGCAGGCTGCTCACTGCTGCTCTCGCGCGCAGCAGTGCCACGCCACCACCCGGCACGATGCCTTCCTCGACGGCCGCGCGCGTGGCATGCAGCGCATCGTCGACTCGGTCCTTTTTCTCCTTCATCTCGACTTCTGTCGCCGCGCCGACCTTGATAACGGCCACCCCGCCCGCTAGCTTGGCCACGCGTTCCTGCAGCTTTTCGCGGTCATAGTCGCTCGTCGCCTCGTCGATCTGCACGCGGATGGACTTCACGCGTGCGTCGATGCGCTGTGCGTCGCCCGCGCCATCGATGATGATCGTGTCGTCCTTGCGTACTTCAACGCGCTTCGCGCGGCCGAGATCTTCCAGCGTAGCCTTCTCGAGCTGCTTGCCCGTTTCTTCTGAAACGACAGTGGCGCCAGTGAGGATGGCGATATCCTCCAGCATGGCCTTGCGCCTGTCGCCGAAGCCCGGGGCCTTGACAGCCGCCACCTTGAGGATGCCGCGCATCGCGTTCACCACGAGCGTGGCCAGCGCTTCGCCGTCGATATCTTCCGCAACGATCAGCAGGGGCTTGCCCGCCTTCGAAGTCGCTTCCAGCACGGGAAGCAGATCACGGATGTTCGAGATTTTCTTGTCGTGCAGCAGGATCAGGGCGTCGTCGAGATACGCGGCCTGCCGGTCGGGATCATTGATGAAATACGGGCTGATGTAGCCACGATCGAACTGCATGCCCTCGACCACGTCGAGCTCGTTTTCAAGCGACTTGCCGTCCTCGACCGTGATGACGCCTTCCTTGCCGACCTTTTCCATCGCGTCGGCGATGATCTTGCCAATCGCCTCATCCGAGTTCGCCGAGATGGAGCCAACCTGCGCAATTTCCCGGTTGGTCGAAATCGGCTTCGACAGCTTGCGCAGTTCGTCCAGTACGGCGCTTACCGCCTTGTCGATACCGCGCTTCAGATCCATCGGATTGAGCCCAGCGGCAACATGCTTCATCCCTTCCTGCACGATCGCCTGTGCGAGCACGGTGGCCGTCGTCGTACCGTCGCCCGCCACGTCTGCGGTCTTCGATGCGACCTGCTTGACGATCTGTGCACCCATGTTCTCGAAGCGGTCCTTCAGCTCGATCTCCTTCGCAACCGAGACACCATCCTTGGTGATGGTCGGCGCGCCGAAGCTGCGCTCCAGCAGGACATTGCGGCCCTTCGGCCCGAGGGTGACTTTCACAGCGTCTGCGAGGACATTCACGCCCTTGACGATACGGGTGCGGGCGCTGTCATGAAACCTGACGTCTTTTGCACTCATTTTCCTGCTCCAGATAAAAGTCAGTGACGCGTAGCGGACATCGGGTGCCTGCTACGGGACCAAGCTTCAGGCCGCCTTGCGGGCGACGGCATCGGCTTCGAGGACGCCCATGACGTCTTCCTCGCGCATCACGAGCAGTTCTTCGCCGTCGACCTTGACGGTCTGGCCTGCGTATTTGCCGAATAAAACCTGGTCCCCGACTTTCAGCTGTAGCGCGCGCAGCGTTCCGTCCTGCAACAGGCGGCCGCTGCCAACCGCAATGACTTCACCCTGTTCGGGTTTCTCGGCGGCTGAGTCCGGAATGACGATGCCCGAGGCTGTCGTGCGCTGCGTCTCGATTCGCTTGACGATAACCCGGTCGTAGAGGGGACGAATCTGCATTTCCATCTCCTGAGCGATAAAGGATCACCAATAAGGGAATCCGGCTGCGAGGCGTGGCGGCGCGCGCAGCGCCGCCCTGCAGCCGTGCCATAACTGGCGGAAAGCGAAATAGAGGCAGCCCCGTTAGTCTTCAAGAGGGCTAAAACCCCGCGCTTTGTAACAAAATGTTTCAGTACGGCAGGATGACGCGATTCACGGCGCCGAGACGGTAAACGGTGCGACCGTGTCCGTCCGCGCGGCGTGGCTGAGGCGGCACGGGACACGGCGGCTGGCGTCCTCCGTCAGCGGCGAGCGTATCGTCCGGTTCGTCAAGGGCGCTCCACAGCCCGCCCTTGATGGGCCTGAACAGCCAGCGAAGGTAGCCTTTGCGCGCAGCAAGCCGCATCAGTTCGACGCGGTCGGTGTCGTCGGCAACAAGCTGCGGGCCGCGCGCCAGATCTTCTCCATAGTCGCCGAACGCCTGACGGCAGGCCAGCGCTTCGCTTGCACTGGCACCGATCACGTTGCAGCCACGCCGCTCGACGCGCTCAACGTCCCATGCGCCGAATTGCCATGCGGCATCGAGCAGCATCGCATCCACCGTCTCGAAGCTGCGCCACGGCGTATCAAGCCGGAGTGCGGAGCCCGGAACCGGTCTTGGTCGGATGTCCACGCCGGGCAGAACGAGCGGTGTCGCGCGCCGGAAACCGTGCCAGTGAAGTATCGCAATGAGTGGCGTATTCACCTGAGCCGCCGCCGTGACTGTGACGGCAAAGAGCGGCAGGCGCACGCTCTCCATCTGATCATGAAGGGTATCGAAAAGGTCCATGAAGCCTCCTCGGAGTCATGTTGCAGAGCCTCTTGAATTTTCCGTTCGTTGAGCTATTTTATGCATCGCTCAGGCAGTTGCGATTAGCGCTGCGTGTTTCGATTTGTTTGCCGGTGGAGTATCTCCATCGACGGACGGGCGGGAGCGCGTGGTCCGGTTCGTTCGTCGTGAGAGGCCCCGGCTTCACGTGGCTTAACGTGGCTTAACGTGGCTTAAGGGACCGGTCATGAGCAATCTTCTCTTCAGCACCGCTCTGTGTAGCGACTTCGACCGTCGGCGCCGACGAAAGCTTGGTGTCCTTGCGCGCTATCCTGGGAGCTTGCGCGCGATGCGCAGCAAAACGTCCTCTGGCCCTGACGTCGGCAGCACCGACGACAGCGTCGGAAACTTCGTGTGTGCGCCGGGGCGGTCGACCGGCCCCGATGATCGCGTGTCGCGCAGACGTGCCTGTGCGGCCTCTCGCATGACAGCACCACATTGCATCGCGCCGCGTCCCTTGTAAGCGGTGCACCGTGTATGTTTTTCTGCACCGTGGCCGCGCAGGCCAGGTCATGTTTTACGGGAGACGGAAATGCTCAGCCCACACGAGTTTGCAACGCTGATGCTGGTCCGCCAGGCGCCGGACCAGCTCGATATGGATCGCGCCGAGCTCGACGCGCTGATCGAACGCCAACTGGTCATGCTGGAACATCGCGCTTCGGGCGCACGCCGCGCTCACCTGACCGGCAAGGGTAGAACTTTTCTCGAGGCGCTTCACCCGCGCGACATACCCCGAAGCCGGAAGACCGCCGATGGCGGCAGTGGAGAATCTCCTGAAACGCCGTTACGGTTCGATGGCCGCGCGAAGGATAGCGTGGGGCCGCGACTGGCAAGCTGAATGGCAGTGACGCAACGCCTAGCTTGACGTCCCGGCGCGACGCGAGATTGCTGGCCAACACCTGCCCCCGGATCGCGGCGACGACTTCTTGTAGGCACGTGTTCGCGCATTGCCGGTTTATGTGGACCTGCGGCGCCATCTGGAATGCCGTGCGCTGCAGGGCCGACGGTCAATCTCGCGTCGCCCCGCGCGTTTCCGGCACGGCGCGATCTCTTACCGGAGGTGTCGTATGCAAACGGAAAACGTAATGGAGTATCACGGTTGCGAGGTCCGGCCGGTGGTAACCCCAACCGCGACAGGACGTTATGCAGCAGTGGCCATTGTCACCGACCGAGTCGGCGACACTCGCACGCTCGGGGTAGATGGCGACTTCCCCAATGCGCAGGACGCACGCGATGAAGCCCTCGAACTCGCCGTTGCATGGATCCAGCAACGTTCAGTCATATCGGAACGGTATGTCCGGCGTATCGAGTGATGCCCGCAGCAGACAGCGAGCGAGAAACCCGATCGAGCAGCCCGTTCTCGCGCGGCGCGATTCGACGCCCGCCGAGCGGCTATGGGTTCTGGCGCAGGTGAACAGGAAGGAAAGAAAATGTCGGACACTTTAATCATCGACCCGTTGGAAGCCGAGCTTTTCGAGCGCATCAAACTCCTGCTGTTCAGCGTCAATCTGCCGGTGCAGCGTCTCGAAGCCGATATCGACGATATTGGGCGCTTCGCTGCGCCGGATGGACGTTCGCCGCAACTACGCCTCATTGAAGCGATGCCTCCCCTTACGCCCGCCGCCGAAGCAATCGTGCGAGCCATGATCCGTGCGTACGGCATTGAGCTGTTTACAACCGGCAGTGCGAACGCGGTTTTGCGCGCGATGATCAAGGCCGGTCCCACCCGGTTTGCACAGAATGCCTTGACGTTGGACCCCGACGCGCCGGGGCCACAGCGAGCCCGTCAGCTCGTCTCAGAGTTCAACCGCATATTTGAGTGCTATCCCGAACGGGGCTTCTCCCAGGCACGACAGATTCTTTCGGCACTCGGTCTACCCGTCGACCGAAACACGCCACGGTGTCGTCGCTCTAAACGCGATGGCAACCACCCGTCCGGACAGGTCAGTTCGGGGCTCTGAACGGGCCGCACGACAACAGCCCGCTATGCCGTTCATCCGTTTGAATCACGAGCCGGACCGCGTGGAAAGATGATCGGCTAATCGCATCAACATGGCATCGCATGCTTCGAGTTGCTCGACTGTGACGAATTCGTCCGGCTTGTGTCCCTGGTCCATGCTGCCTGGTCCGCAAACGACGGCGGGTATGCCAGCCTCACTGAAGAGTCCGCCCTCGGTGCCGAATGCCACCGTGCCGAACTCGCGGGAACCGCACAGCATTGCGAGTAGCTGCGCGGCGTCACTGCCGACCGACGTTGCGAGGCCAGGGTATGAGGAAATTGACTCGATGCGAATATCTGTGTCGGCGTTCACCGCGCGCATCTTCGGCAAGAGCCGGGTCCGCGCAAAGGTCTGCAGATCGTCGGCCACGTTCGTTGCGTCATAGCCGGGCAGCGCTCGCACCTCGAAATCGAATTCGCATTCGGCCGGCACGATGTTGAGCGCGCGGCCACCTTTGATAACGCCCGTCTGCACGGTCGAATACGGCGGATCGAAGCGATCGTCATGCAATTCGGGCAACGACAACTGCTCACCAATCGCCTCCAGACGATTGATCAAACGCGCCGCATACTGAATCGCATTGACGCCATAAGGCGCGTACGCCGAATGACATGGCGCGCCCTTCACCTGACACCGCATCGCCAGCTTGCCTTTGTGACCCAGCACGGGCTTCAGTTCGGTGGGCTCACCGATCAGGCACAGCGCAGGCCTGTGCGCGCGTTGCGCCAGTTCCGCAAGCATCGGCCGCACGCCCAGGCAACCCACTTCTTCGTCGTACGAAAACGCCAGGTGCACGGGCACCCGCAAATCACGCGCGACGAACGCAGGCACGCTCGCCAGAACCGAGGCGATAAAACCTTTCATGTCAGCCGTGCCACGCCCATACAGCCGCCCGTCTTTCTCGCTCAGGCGAAACGGCTCAACCGTCCATGGCTGGCCGTCGACAGGAACCACATCCGTGTGCCCCGACAGCACGATACCGCCGCTGATGTCGGGTCCGATCGTCGCGAACAGATTCGCTTTGGTGCGCGCGTCGTTGTAGAACAGTTCGCTATGAACGCCGCAATCGTCGAGATATTGCTGGATGAACCCGATCATCTCCAGATTGGAGTTGCGGCTCACAGTGGGAAAGCCGATCAGCCTTTCGAGCAGCGCGCGGCTCGATCTGTCATTCATCGCCCGGCACTCCATAGCTTGGCGCAGCCGTCGGGTTCAAGGCGCGCGTCACATAGTCCTGCATTTGCGGCTTGTACGCCTGCCACAAGCCGTCGAGCTTGCCGAGGGGATCGTCGTCGGCCCAATCGATGCGCAGATCGACGATCGGCCAGCTCAGATCGCCGACAATTTTCAACGCCGCCGAATGCACCGGGCCTGCTTCGCCACCCGCCGCTATCGCAGCATGCATGGCGGCCAGCAAACGGTCGGCGAGCATGCCTTTCGTGTTTTCGAACGCAGGCGTCATCGCTTCGATCACGTGTACGCCCGCCAGCATGTTGCCCGCCGCGACGCATTGCGTGCCCGCTATCGCATGATGCGTGCCCAGCGCTTCCTTGCCGCTGAAAAACGCCGTGCGCCCGTGCGCGTCGATCACGGTCACCTGCCGGTACTCGCTCCCGTCGTTCGCATCGAGCGCACGATCGAGCGCCGCAGCGGGTTCGAGCAGCGTGTGCTGCAACAGATCGAGAATCTGCGGACCGAGCGCCGGCAGCGTCACGTTCTGCGTCGCAACCGCGCCCACGCCCGCGCGCAGCCACGGGCAGCGAGCACCGACCGCAATGCTCGAAGAACTGATGGCGATGCCGAGTTGCCCCGTTTCCACACATCGTCCGACGATAGAAAATGTCATCTCTGCTCCTTAAGCCTGAGCCGGCGTCCAGCCATCCGGAATCACGGCGATCACGTCGATTTCCATCAGCCACGTCGGCTGTCCCAATGCCACCACCACGAGACCTGTCGAGATCGGGAACACACCCTTGAGCCACTTGCCGACTTCCTGATACACCGGCTCGCGATAGCGCACGTCAGTCAGGAAAGTGGTTGTCTTGACGATGTGCGACAGGTCACTGCCCGCTTCTTCGAGCAGCTGCTTGACGTTTTTCATCGCCTGTTCGGCCTGCGCGCGCGGATCGCCGAGCCCCACCAGCTTGCCGTCGAAATCGGTTCCCACCTGGCCGCGCACGTAGACCGTATTGCCGGCGCGCACGGCCTGACAGAGATCGTTGTCGAGCGTCTGGTTCGGATACGTGTCCTTCGTGTTGAACATGCGGATGCGAGTGTGCGTAGGTTGGCTCATCGGTGTGCCTTGAAACGGAAGAATGGTTGATTACGAGTGTCGGGGTTGGCTGCGCTTTAACTCAGGTTCAGTTCGCTGAGCTTGCTTGCGTCTATCGCGCTTTCGCCATGCGGTGCTTCTGCATGAGGGTACGGCGCGTCGTAATACGCGAGATAGTTGCGCTGCGTCGCGATGTGATCGGCAATATGTTTTGCGTCGTGCCACACGCCCCAGATGAACGCGGAGCCACGCCGCGACAGCCACGGCAGACCCAGAAAATAGACGCCTGGCTCTTTCGATACGCCGCGTTGATGCTTCGGCTTGCCCTTTTCGTCGAACGCGTCCACTTGCAGCCAGCCGAAATCGACCGCATAGCCGGTCGCCCAGATGATCGACGTGACGCCGGCGTCGACCAGATCGAGTGAGCGAACCGGATTCGTCACGCACTCGGGGTCGGCGGGAATCACGCGCGCTTGCGGTTCGTCGGGCAGATCGAGGCCATTGCGGGCCGCGTACGCATCGGCTGCATCGAGCAGCGAGAGATAATTCTCATCGCCACGCGCGATGTTGTTGGCCAGATCGCTATCGAACGTCACGACGTTGCCGTCGAACGATTTCGTCAAGCCGACCAACGTCACGCCCTGATGCGCGAGACGGCGAAAATCCACTGTGTGGCCGCCGCGCGCGCCGCTCACCGCGATCGTCACGTGCTCCTTGCCGGGGCGCATCACTTCGGCGTCCCATTCGCCCAGCACGCCGAGCCACCAGCAGAAGTCGCGGCCACGATACCCGCGCGGCGGGCGGTCATGCGGCCCCACCGACAGATACACCTGCCTGCCCGCGCGCTGCAGCTCATCCGCGATCTGCACCCCCGACGAACCCGCGCCCACCACCAGCACGCCGCCTTCGGGCAACTGCTGCGGGTTGCGATAGTCGGCGGAATGAATCTGCGTGAGATGTTCGGATGTCGGCGCAACGGCGGGAATCAGCGGACGCTGGAACGGTCCCGTTGCCACCACGACGCGGTTCGCCTCATAGGTGCCGTCCGACGTTTCGACCGTGAAGCCCTGACGCCCCGCGTTGCGCACCACTTTCTTGACTTCGACACCTGTGCGGATCGGCGCATCGACCTTCTGCGCGTAGGCGACGAAGTAATCCGCGACCTGGTCTTTCGATGCAAAGCCATCCGGATCGACGTCGGCGAACTCCATATTAGGGAAACGATCGTGCCACGCCGGACCGTTGGCGACCAGCGAATCCCAACGTCCCGTGCGCCAGCGCTCAGCGATGCGCGCGCGTTCCAGCACCACATGCGGCACGCCGATTTTGCCCAGATGTTCGCTCATCGCGATGCCGGCCTGACCGGCGCCGACCACGAGCGTGTCGATCGACATTGTTTTCGCTGCCATGCTGATTCCTTCTCAAGGGTCCTTCTCAAAGGCGATTTGATCCAGGCCGCCACGGCTTTGCGCTCCGCGCTCGCGAAGCGAGCCTGTCGACGGGCGTACTGCGCCGTCAATCTGCTGTCTCGAAGCCGAATCTACCCGTGCATTCCGAATCCGAAAAATATATTTAAAAAATGCACTGCATCTGGTTTACCTATGCAGCGGTTTTTGACTGCATCAAAATGGTGCTCAACGAACGCCCGCACATGGAGCAATACCGATGGAAAGTCATCCTCTGCGTTACTCGCTGCGTCAGTTGCGGTATTTCGTGGTGACGGCGGAAGCGCTGTCGTTCACGGCCGCCGCGAAGCGCCTGCATATCTCGCAGCCTTCCATTTCGACGGCGCTGGCGGAACTCGAATCGTCGTTCGGCGTGCAGTTGTTCATCCGCCATCACGCAAGTGGACTGTCGCTCACCCAGGCGGGGCGCGACCTGCTCGGACAGGCGCGCAATCTGCTGAAAATTGCCGAGGAATTGCAGACCTCGGCCAAGGAGATGGACGGCGGCATGACGGGCTCGATCGCACTCGGTTGCCTCGTTTCGCTGGCGCCGCCACTGATGCCGCGCCTCATTGCCCGCTTCGCCGCCGAGCACGCGGGCATCGCGTTCCGCACGGTCGAGGCGCATCAGGATGGTTTGCTAAGAGGTCTGCACGACGGCTCGCTCGATATAGTTTTGACCTATAGCCTCGATCTGACGGAAGACATCGCCTTCACGCCGCTGCTGTCGCTGCCGCCGTATGTGATCCTGCCCGCGTCTCACAGGCTGGCCCGCGCGCGCAAGGTATCGCTCACCGACCTGCTGCACGAGCCTTATGTGATGCTGGATCTGCCGCATAGCCGCGAGTATTTCGCCGCGCTGTTCGATGCCGTGGGCAGCCGGCCCGTGCCCGCATTCCGCTCGTCGCAGCCGGAAGTCGTGCGCGGCATGGTGGCGAACGGCCTCGGCTACAGCATCCTCAACTTTCCGCTCAAATCGAACCGCACGGTGGACGGCGGCGACTTCGTCGTGAAGCGCTTCAAGGACAACGTGAACGCAACGACGCTCGGCATTGCGCAATCGCGCACGATGCGGCCACGGCAAGTGGTGCAGCGCTTTGCGTCCTATTGCGAGACCTATATCCGAAGGCTGCATCTGGACGCATGACACCTGCCTGAAACGCTGCGGACGCAGGTCGGATCTACGTTCCGGCAGCATCGCCACTGCATAGGTAAAAGCTTTGCTTTGTATCCGAAAACAATATTTTGACTGGGAATTTGGCTTGATAGATTGATGACCGTGTCGAGCGCAACACCGCGTAATCCAGCGCGAACGTGCGCTCGCAAGCTCGAAACCAGGAGGGCGGCATGGCAAACCCGGCAAGGACGATCGCAGTGCAGGCGCTGGTCGACGAACTGCAAACCGGTTGCGACAGGCCCTTCAGCGAAGCGCATTCGATGCCGCCCGGCGTCTATACGTCTGCCGATTTCCTCGCGCTGGAAGAGCGCGACATCTTCGCTCGCGAATGGCAATGCGTCGGGCGTGCAAGCGCACTGCAAGCAGCCGGCGACTATCTGACGACGCGCATCGGCGATCAGCCGATCGTCGTGTTGCGCGACGAGCAGATGCAATTGAAGGCGATGTCGAATGTATGCCTGCATCGCATGTCGGTGCTGCTGGAAGGACGCGGCAATGTGCGCAGGATCGTGTGCCCGTATCACGCCTGGAATTACTCACTGGATGGCGCGCTGAAAGGCGCGCCGCTGATGGATCGGCAGCAGGACTTCTGCAAGGAAAGCTATCGCCTGCCCGCAATCCGATGTGAAGAATGGCAGGGCTGGATCTACGTGACGCTCGATGAACAGGCGCAACCCGTGCAGCAGCGCCTCGCCGCGCTGAGCGATCTGATCGCCGCATACGGCATGGCGGACTACATCGAAACCTTCTATGAGGAGCACGTGTGGGACACGAACTGGAAGCTCCTCGCGGAAAACTTCATGGAGAGCTACCACCTGCCGATGCTGCATCGCGCGACAGTCGGTCCGCATTCGCGCCTGGAGGAAATGGAATGCCCGCCCGGTCTGCCCGCCTTCAACTATCACTGGATCACGAAGGAAGCGTCTTTGCCGATCGGCAATGCGCATCCCGACAACACGCGTCTGACGGGACACTGGCGCAAGACCACCGCGCTGCTCGCGATCTACCCGACGCATCTCGTCACGCTGACGCCCGGCTACTTCTGGTATCTGGTACTGCAACCCGAAGGCGTGGGCCGCGTGCATATCCGCTTTGGCGGCGGACTTGCGCCTGAGTTCATCGCCGATCCGCAAGCGCACGAGTACATGGCGACGCTCAAAAAGCTACTCGACGAAGTGAACGCCGAGGACAAGCGCGGCGTCGAGGCCGTGTTTCGCGGCGTGCATGCCCCGCTTGCGAAGCCCGGTCACCTGAGCCATCTCGAACGCCCCAACTATGACTTCGCGCGCTATCTCGCGGCGAAGCTCGGCACGCATTGACTACGACGCAACACCGACAGGACGCAAGCACGATGTCGAACCCTTCCTATATTTCATTTTCAGGCGTGAGCAAATCGTATGACGGCGCGCATTACGTCGTCGACGATCTGAACCTCGACGTGCGCAAGGGCGAATTCCTGTCGCTGCTCGGCCCGTCAGGCTCGGGCAAGACCACGACGCTCATGATGCTCGCCGGGTTCGAAACGCCGACCCAGGGCGAGATCCGTCTCGACGGGCGGCGGCTCGACGACAAGCCGCCGCATCAGCGCGACATCGGCATGGTGTTCCAGCACTTCGAGCTGTTTCCGCATCTGACGATCGCCGAGAACGTCGCGTTTCCGCTTTCCGTGCGGCACGTGAGCCGCGCGGAGCAGAAGACTCGCGTGATGCGCGCGCTCGAGATGATCGAGTTGCCGCATCTGGCGAACCGCCGCCCCGCGCAACTGTCGGGCGGACAGCAGCAGCGCGTCGCGCTGGCTCGCGCGCTCGTGTTCGAACCGAAGCTCGTGCTGATGGACGAACCGCTCGGCGCGCTCGATAAACGCCTGCGCGAGACGATGCAATATGAAATCATGCGGCTGCATCGCGAACTGTCGCTGACCATCGTCTACGTGACGCACGATCAGGCGGAAGCACTCACGATGTCCGATCGCGTCGCCGTGTTCTCCGACGGGCGCATTCAACAGGCGGCAACGCCGAGCGAGTTGTACGAGAACGCACAGAACGCATTCGTGGCGAACTTCGTCGGCGAGAACAATGGCCTGACGGGCCGCGTGGTCGATGTGAACGACGACGCCGCGACGCTCGCACTGGCCGACGGCAGCCTGATTCGCGGCCGGTGCGAAGCGGGCCTGCGCGAAGGCGACGACGCAATGCTCGCGCTGCGCCCTGAACGCGCGCACATTCCGGGCGCCGAAGGCACGCAAGTCGATGCACATAGCAACGTGGTACGGGCCCGCGTCGAAGAACTCGTGTATTGCGGCGACCATCATCGCGTCCATTTAAAGCTAGGCGCGCGCGACAGCATCGTCGTCAAGGTGCCCAACACGCAGCGGCATGCGCTGCCTTCGTCGGGCGACACGGTCGAAGTCGCATGGCGCCACGACGACTGCAAGATTCTCGCAATGAGCGCCAGCACGCAGCGCAACGCACCCGCCAATTACTCAACGCCGTCACCCCTACCTTCCATCATTACGACCGCACCCGCAGGAGCCAACTGACATGCGCATTCATCTGAAGGCACAACTCGCCGCACTTTCCGTCCTTGCGTTTGCCGCCACCAGTACCTGGGCAGCCGAAACGCTTTCCGTCGTCACCTTCGGCGGCGCATATGAAGCCGCTGCAAAAAAGGCCTATTTCGAGCCGTTCACGCAAGCAACGGGCGTAGGCTTCTCGACGGAATCCTATGACGGCGGCCTCGCCAAGCTGTCCGCGATGGAGCAGGCAAAGAACACCACGTGGGATCTGATCGACCTCGAAACCAACGATGCGATCACGGCCTGCGACGAAGGCCTGTTGAAGAAGTTCGACAGGAAGTCACTTGGCAAGACGAGCGACTTCATCCCCGGTTCGATCAGCGATTGCGCCGTGGCGAGCATGGTGTGGTCCACGGTGTTCGCCTACGATGCAAGCAAGCTGAAGACGGCCCCGACCACGGTCGCCGACTTCTTCGACTTGCAGAAATTCCCCGGCAAGCGTGGGCTGCGCAAGTCGCCGAAGGTGTCGATGGAATGGGCGTTGATTGCCGATGGCGTCGATCCGAAGGACGTGTACAAGATGCTGGCCACGCCTGCCGGCGTCGATCGCGCGTTCAGGAAGCTCGATACGATCAAGAAGAGCATTGTCTGGTGGGAATCGGGCGCGCAGGCGCCGCAGCTGCTCGCCGACGGCGCGGTGGTGATGACCCAGGCCTACAACGGCCGCATCGACGATGCCGCGAAGAAAGACAACAAGCCGTTCAAGGCGGTGTGGGACGCGCAGGTCTACGACTTCGACTGGTGGGGCATTCCGACGGGCGCGAAGCACGCGGACCAGGCGGCGAAGTTCATCGTCTCCGCGTCGCAGCCGAAAGCGTATGCGGATCTGTCGAAGTACATCGCTTATGCGCCGCCGCGCAAGGATGCAATCGAGCTGGTCGACAAGCAGCGCCTGTCGGATCTGCCCACCGCGCCGCAGAACTTCAAGCGCGCGCTGCAGATCAATGCGAACTTCTGGGCCGACAACGCGGACCAGATCAACAAGCGCTTCCAGACCTGGCTGACCCAGTAACTTCATTGCATCGAGTGAACAACGAGAGCCCGACGTGAACACCAGTATGCCCGTATCGGCCCACGCCGCAGCTTCGGGCTCTCCCGCGAGAGCCGGCGGCCGCGCATCGTTTCATAAGGCGCGCCGCCGCGCGTCGGTGCAGGCGCTGCTGCTCGCGCTGCCGTTGATCGTGTTTCTGCTGTCGACGTTCATCGCGCCGATCGCACTGCTGCTCACGCGCAGCGTGCAGAATCACGAAATGCCCGACAGCATGCCTGCGCTCACGCGCGCGCTCGATGCGTGGGACGGACGCGGCGTACCGGACGAACCTCTGTTCGCGCTGCTTGCGTCGGGTCTCAAACAGGCGCACGAGAGCGGACAGCTCGGCACGGTCGCGCGGCGCCTGAACTTCGCGCAGCCGGAGTTTCGCAGCCTGCTGATGCGCAGCGCCCGCAACCTGCCCGCCGACGCGCCTCCTGCATGGAAGCCCGCGCTCATCGAACTCGACGAGCGCTGGAATGCGCCTGAAACATGGCGTCTGTTGAAACGCGCTGCCGCTTCGCCGACGCCGGACTACCTGCTCGCCGCCGTCGATGCGCAAGTCACGCCGCAGGGCTCGCTTGCGTTCGTGGCGGACAACGCCTCCGTCTACCGGCAAGCGTTCCTGCGCACCGTTTCGATCAGCGCCACGGTCACGTTGCTGTGCCTGCTGCTCGGCTATCCCGTCGCGTGGATGCTCGCCAATCTGCCCGAGAAAAGCAGCAACCGGCTGATGCTGCTCGTGATCGTGCCGTTCTGGACGTCGCTGCTGGTGCGCACGACGGCATGGTACGTGCTGCTGCAGCCGGGCGGCGTCATCAACAGTCTGCTGATGGGGCTCGGTCTCGCGACGCATCCGTTGCCGCTCATCTTCAATCGCGCGGGTGTGCTGATCGGCATGACGCATGTGTTGCTGCCGTACATGATCCTCGCCATCTACTCGGTGATGAAAAGCGTATCGCCCATCTATGTGCGCGCGGCGCAATCGCTCGGCGCGCATCCGTTCACCGCGTTCGTACGCGTGTATGTGCCGCAAACACTACCGGGCGTGGGCGCGGGCTGCTTCCTCGTGTTCGTGCTTGCGCTCGGCTACTACATCACGCCTGCGCTGCTGGGCGGCGCCGGCGACGAGATGATCAGTCAGCTCATTGCGATGCAGACCAACACGCAGCTCAACTGGGGCCTCGCAGGCGCGCTGTCGGCGTATCTGGTGATCTTCACCGCGGTCTTCTACTTCCTGTTCAACCGCATCGTCGGCATCGACCGTTTGCGTTTCGGTTGAGTCACACGCGCACCACGACAAGGAACCGACATGCAGAATCAACGGAAGAAAGTGTTGACGGAGCGCATTGCGACGCATTGGGTACGCGCGCACACGGCAATCGTGCTGTTCTTTCTGATCGCACCAATTCTCGCGATCATCCCGCTCTCGTTCAATTCAGGTTCGTATTTCTCGTACCCGTTGCAAGGCTTTTCGCTGCGCTGGTACCAACAGGCCCTCACCAGCGCGGACTGGCAACGCGCGCTGCTGAACAGCCTCGGCATCGGCGCGGCCTCGACGCTGATCGCGACGTGCCTGGGCACGCTTGCGGCGCTCGGCTTGAGCCGCACGCAGTTTCCGCTGCGCTCGCTCATCATGCCTATCATCATCTCGCCGATGATCGTGCCGATCGTGGTCGTGGCGGCCGGGTTCTATCTGATCTTCGCGCCGCTCGGCCTCGTCAATTCGTATCCGGGCGTGGTGCTGGCGCACGCGGCGCTCGGTACGCCATTCGTGGTGATCACGGTGACGGCTTCGCTGCTGTCATTCGATCAAAGTCTGCTGCGTGCCGCATCGGGGCTGGGCGCGAAACCGTGGGTTGCGTTCAGGCGCGTGACCTTGCCGCTCATCGCCCCAGCCGTGGCGACGGGCAGCGTGTTCGCCTTTGCGACCTCGTTCGATGAAGTGATCGTGATTCTGTTTATCGGCGGCCCGGATCAGACTACGGTGCCGCGCCAGATGTGGAGCGGCATCCGCGATTCGATCGATCCGTCGATTCTCGCCGTCGCGACAATGCTGATCGTGTTTGCGGTGCTGCTGTTCGCCAGCATCAACTGGCTGCGCAGCCGCGCTGCGGCTGGTAGCCAGGCGCTCGTCTGACGGGCTTTAGCGTTGCTCGGGCGTGATGCAGCGCAGCCCCAACGCCCGCAGCCAATGGAACCAGCTTGAGGAGCTTTCGAGAGGCGCGCTAAGCGAGACCGATTTCAACTGTGAGCGGTCTGCGCGAGTTGTGCGATGTCGACGGGCCTGCTCGACGAGCGAATGACGCGCATCACAACCCATGCGAGGAGATAGTTCGAGCTGCAGATGACGAACAGCACGTTAAAACCAATATTGATGTGACCGAGCATCTGCTTCCGGGAACCGGTCACACGCGGTGGTGAAGAGATTTGCCGACCATGCATGGTGCGAGGCGGCTACCAGACTGAAGACCAACCATTGCCCACATGTTTTCGATGAACGGCGAGAACGCGATCGGCATCGCCAGAAGAGCATGAACCGCCAGATCGGGTCGGACAGAAGCCGCGCCATTGCGCGGACCGCACGCAATCGCGACGGCTCTCGCACCGCAGTCGTGTCGGACCAGCTCGGGTGCCTGGCCGCAATGGCGGATGGCGGTCAACATTCGCTCATCCGTTACGCGAGACAATGCAACAGATCGGCGGCACGCACGCTCACGCGGCCCGCTCGTCCGCGCGCACGCGGAATATCGCCACCGCACCGTGCAGATGCTCGCTTTGCGCCTCCAACGAAGCTGCCGTAGCCGACGCCGACTCGACCAGCGATACGTTGCTCTGCGTCATTGCTTCCATCTGCACGACGGTCGCGTTGACCAGTTCGATTCCCGCCGTCTGCTCGCGCGACGCCAGACTGATATCCGCCATGATCGCGTTCACGCTCTGCACGGCCTGCAGGATGTCGTCCATCGTCGATCCCGCGCGCAATACCAGCTCGCTGCCCGTTCGCACACTCAGCGTCGAATTGCCGATCAGTTCCTTGATTTCCTTCGCGGCGGTGGCGCTGCGCTGCGCCAGATGCCGCACCTCGCTGGCCACCACGGCGAAGCCGCGCCCTTGATCTCCGGCGCGCGCCGCCTCGACGGCTGCGTTGAGCGCAAGAATATTGGTCTGGAACGCGATGCTCTCGATCACACCGACAATGCCGACGATGCGCGCCGAACTATCCGAAATCGCATCCATCGTGTCGACAACCTGACGCACCACCTCGCCGCCGCGTGTCGCAATCTCGGACGCGCGTGTGGCAAGCGCACTCGCGTCGTGCGCATTGTCGGCGTTCTGCCGCACAGTGGCCGTCAATTCTTCCATGCTCGCGGCCGCCTGCTGAAGCGAGGCGGCCTGATCGCCCGCGCGCATCGACAGGTCGCGGTTGCCGCTGGCAATCGCCTGCGCATCGTGCATGATCGCGTCCGTCCCCGCCCTGACCTTGCGCACCACCGCCACGAGGCCTTGTTGCATGTCGTTCAACGCGTCGAGCAGGTAACCCATTTCGTTGCGGCGTTCCGTCTTGACGACGGCCGTGAGGTCGCCCGCTGCAATCTTCGCAAAGTAGTCGACGGCGGCATTGACGGGCGTGACGATCGCCCTCGTCAGCGCCCGATCCGCGAGCACGCCGACGATCAGCGCGATCAGTCCGGCCACCCCGAAGCCCCAGAGCGTCATGTGAAAGCGCCCGTTCGCATGATCGAAGCGCATACGCTGGCGTTGCACCTGAAAATCCTCCAGCGCGATGAGCGCCTTCTGGTATTCGTCGAAGAGCGCGACGGGCATTTCGCGCTGCGTGCTCAGGAAGTCGACCAGATTTTCTTCGTCAAGCTGCTTGAGCGCCTTCGAGAAAGCCTGCGCCAGCAGACGGTCGCGCTTGCCCGTCATCGCTGTGAGGAGCGTCGTTTCCTGCGCGTCGGGCGTGTGCAGCGCACGGTACGCATCGAGCTCGCGATTGCTCTCGTCGAGCAGCACATGCAGCTGCCTGATCTCAGCGGCAGCCGGCTTGCCCGCGCTGATCAGCTGCTCGACGTCGGCGAGCCCCGTGCGAAACACCAGCAGCCGCTCGGAACTGGTCTTCAGATGCACGACGGAAGCGGTGTCGTCGCGATACATCGCGTCGAGCGCGGCGTTGCTCTTGAAGAGCGCAAACACAGCCGCCGCGATGACCAGCATCAACAGCAGCGTGCAACCCGAAATGGTGGCGGCGAGCCCGCCGCGAATCGTGGTGTTTCTGAACATGAGCGCAAGCCAGCGTGCGCGCAGCAAACGCGGCGCGCGTAGCGTTTCCCCAATAGTCGGAACAAAACGGGTCGGCCATGCGCGACCGCAGGCCGTCTACAGCACTAACGGCGGCGCCGCACGGCTTCTGAGATGCCAGTGCGACACCGATACGACGAATTGCGACATCGGCGCGCAACGCAATTCCTCAGCGCGGTGCTGCGCCCGTTTATCTGTCGCTCTATGTCGACGGGCTCCACCCTGTCTTCACGCCGGGCACGGGCGCGCCGGATGTGGGCGGTCTCACGACCCACGAGACGCAGGCGCTGCTGCGCGGTCTCGACGGTCTCGACTGGTCGGCGGCGACGTGGTCGAAATCTCACCGCCTTACGATCCGAGCGGCGACACCGCGCTCGGCGCCGCGACGCTGATGTACGAAATGCTGTGCCTGATCGCGAAACGCGCGACGCAGGCAGGCCGCTAGCCCGCCGCCGGCGTGCTACCGCATCTCCTTCCACGGTACGAGCAAACGTTTATCGCTGCGCCGCAACAGACGCAAACTGCCAGTACATATCGGGAATCGCGCGGTCCTCGTCCGACAGGAACGGATTGTCCAGGCGGCGCGAACGGCTGGCACCGCCGCGTCTGCATCGAGTTCGACCGGCCGGCCGGATCGTTCTCGCTGTTCTTCTTTCGCCATGCCGACGGCCCATGGCACGTGTTTTCGCCGGACCGGCGCCGTCCGGAGATGGGCACGAGCCCCATCGCTGCCTGACCGATCCTTGCAAGCGCCTGCAGCGAGCGAACACGACGCAATCGCGGCGCGTTCCGCGGCGACGCACAGTGCTCGCGAGCACCGCTGCGACGAACCAGTCCTGCGCCTCGGTGACTGCGAGCCGCCTGCTGGCGCTCGAACTCCGACCGCGCACCGCTTCGATCAGATGATCGACAAACGAGGCAATGGGCGCCGAAATCGCCGGTTTGCGGAAGTAGACCGAGGGTCTCACCTCGGTCGGATTGACGGACACGCCCCGCTCCCAGGCATCCATGCAATGGCCATCGATGCAATGACGGATGGGCGACTGCAATGCGTTATGCATATTTTGAAGGCAAAAAGGGCGGCGCCCTAAAGTCGCAGCACAAATACCCGTTATATGGGGTGTCAGCGCTCAATCCGGCATATCGACTGGACGCACGTCGCAGACGTGCGCACTGTTGTCCCTGCCGATCCGAGACGCGGCCCGATCCTACGTGATCCGCCCGCTTCGTCCTTGCGTCCCCGACGCATTACACGTCGTCTCGACAATGACCGCACCTGCCCTTGGGCCACGGACTGCCCACAAGCCCTCGACACTCCGACACATCGCACTGGCCGCCGCATTGATAGTGCTGGCCTTGCTCGTGGTGTTCGGCGTGACTCTGCGCGCGACCTATTCGCAAGGGGCCGCGGAAGACCGACTGCGCAACGCACTTTCCGCCTCGTCAGAGCTTGAGTTACTGCTTACGCAACACGTTGCTGCAAACACGGACTTCATGAGCAGTGCCCATACGGCTGGCTTCAATTCCGGCGCCTGGCCCGTGCGACGTGCCGCGGCAGTTGCCAGCGCCTACGAACGGCTGGAAGCAGACCTGGCCGACACACCTGAATCCGTCGCAAGCGTGAAGGAGTTGCGTCGACTTAGCACCATCTGGCCCGAACAACTCGACGCGGCGGCTCGCACTATCGCCCTGGCAGGTGAGACGTCGCCAGTTGACGCAGGCCTTCTTCAGAGAGCGAACGATACGTTTAGCTCGATCATGAACATTCTGACGATGCTCAGAACCCGCGAGCGCGACGAGATTGCACAAATGCAATTCAAGTCGCAGTCTGAACTGGCGGGGCAAAAGATATTTCTCTCCGTCTTGGGGACAACCGGTGCGTTGCTGCTGGTATTGCTGCTTTACACCAGTCATCGGGCCGCCCTTGCAAGGGCGACGGCGAAGGTCGTTGCGTCGGAAGCCGAACGGCGCTTCGAGGAGTACTTCCAGAATCATCCCGTCGCAATGCTCATCTACGACGTCGACAGCTATCTGATATTGACGGCGAACGCAGCCGCGCAACGACAATATGGCGCATCGCTGCAGCAGCTTCGCGAGACGCGGATGGATCAACTTCGTCCTGCGGAGGAGGCGGAGCATTTTTGCCGGGATCTCAAGCAATATGTCGAGTCCGGTGTGCAGGGTGGTTCCGGAGGATTGCGTCGGCACAGGCGCGCCGATGGCACCACGATCTATGTAGACATTGCCTTCCATCTTCTGGACTATGCCGAGCGCAAGGCCTGCTTTATCTCTGCGCGAGATGTGACCGCGCACGAACGCGCCAAGGAAGCGTTGCGTGTCCGCAGCAGCGCACTGGAAGCATCGAGGAGCGCCGTTCTCATATCGGAAAAGTCCGCCGGCGCAAGCATCATCACGTATGCGAACGCGGCGTTCGAGAAGATCACCGGCTTTCCTGCACGGGAAGTCATCGGTCTGGAACACTGGTCGGTGCTCGGCTTCGACGTGACGTCAGAGCAGGCACGTTCGGTCCAGTTGGCTATGCAGTCAGATACCGAGGGGTCGGCGCTACTCGGATGCCACCGGCACGACGGGACGCACTATTGGAGCCAGTTGCAGGTTGCGCCGGTACTGGATGAATCGGGGCGACCCACCCATTGCGTGACTGTTTTCAATGACGTGTCGGAGCGCATCCGGGACCAGGAACGGTTGCGTGCTCTGGCCCAACAGGACCCATTGACTCAGCTTCCCAACAGGCTTGGTCTGAACGCGCAACTTAACCGGCTGTTCAGCCTGACACGACGAGATAACGAACGGATTGCCCTCGTTTTCCTGGATCTGGACAACTTCAAGGTCGTCAACGATTCGCTGGGCCACACGGCCGGGGACGCGCTGCTGCGCGAAATTGCGTATCGCCTGTCCAGCCGTACCGGCCCGCACGAGTTTGTCGCAAGGTACGCGGGCGACGAGTTCGTAGTCGTGTTGTACGGTCGCGGCGACATCGAGGGGTTCGTAACCGCCGCCCGGGAGATGCAGGCAGCTTTGAGCCGGGACGTCCGGATCGAAAACAGGCTTGTCCGTCCGCAAGCCAGTATTGGAATTGCCGTGTATCCCGACCACGCGCAAGATCCCGAAACGTTGCTACGCTGCGCGGATTCCGCAATGTACAGGGCGAAACCGGTCGGACCGAACGGCTTGCAGATATTCGACGAAGCGATCGCCCAGGAAAACAGCGAGCGCGCCGCCATGGCGCACGACCTGCGCAATGCCCTCGCCTGCGGAGCGCTTTCGCTCGCCTATCAGCCGCGACTCTCGTTGGAAACTGGGCTGGCAAACGGATTCGAAGCTCTGGTTCGCTGGGACCATCCAAAGCGCGGATCGGTTAGTCCAGCCTTGTTCGTGCCGATTGCCGAAGAGAACGGGCTCATCACGGAGATCGGCGAGTGGGTGTTCGAACAGGCTTGCCGACAGACGAAGGTATGGGCGCGCCAGCATCCGGATATCGTCGTCTCGGTCAACGTATCACCTGTTCAGTTCTTGCGCTCCGACCTGCTGTCAGTTGTAACGGAAATTATCCAGCGAACGGGGGTGAATCCCCGCAACATGGAGATCGAAATCACTGAAGGCGTCCTCATGGCAGCGCAATCGGTCGCCACGCTTCGCGGCTTTCGCAAAATGGGCCTGTCGGTCGCGATAGACGACTTCGGTTCCGGCTATTCGAGTCTGGGATACGTTCGCAGCTTCATGGCGGACCGCCTGAAACTCGACATGTCGTTCGTTAAGGGGATCGGCGTATCGACTGCAGATGAGGTGATCGTCAAGGCCGTCATTGCCATGGGGCGCACGCTAGGCATGCAAGTAGTCGCTGAAGGCGTCGAGACTCACCGGCAACTCGAATTCCTCATCGAAAACGGCTGCGAGGAGATTCAGGGCTACTGGTACGCACGTCCGACGGACGCAGCCCGCGCCGCCGCTTATCTCGACACGCCTCGTCAAGTCGCGCGGGTAGCCGGAGGCAGCAACCTGTGATTCCCCGCCGCACGTGTCAGATCGGGCTATGGCTCGTTTCAAACGAAAAAATTCCGATTTTCCAACGCGGCGCCCCACTGCCCGATTGCGCTGCGAACGCATCCCGGTGTGAGCGCGGGAGAGCCCCAAAGATAACAGCGGCCTACCGGGTCGGTCAGCCGACATAGCCCGCGAGAGAGCTGGCGCGACCGGACGGACGGCATTGCCCGAAACGTTTCGCATCGCGCCGGCAGCCTAAACAATGCTGCGCCACCGCCGATATATACATGAGGGCCGAATAACGTATCAGCCCGCACACATAATCAAACTGCATAGCGACCAGACCACATGATTCTCAGAAAACTAATATTTCTCGCCCCGCTGACCGTGCTCGCCGCATGTTCGGTTGTCGCGACGCCTTACTCGCCTTCCGTCGAAAATATCCAGACACTCAAGAATGCCGCGCCTGTGCATGCACGAATCGGGGACTTCCGTAGCCAGGATGGTGGACATAACGAGTACCCCGTTCGCGTTCGGGCGAACGTCATGCGCTCGCCCGTCGGCGATTCGTTCGCGGCCTACCTCGCGAATGCCGTCACCCAGGAACTGACGCTCGCGGGCTCGCTATCCCCGGCCGCACAGGTCGAGCTCGACGGTGTACTGCTCGAAAACAACGTCGACGTCGGTATCGGCACGGGCGTGGGCACTATCTCCGCCCGCTTCGTTGTCAAGCGCGACAACGCCGTGCGCTATGACCAGGTGAAAACGGTGCGCGGCGAGTGGGACTCGTCGTTCGCCGCGGCCATCGCGGTACCGAAAGCAACCCAGCAATACCCGCTCGTCGTCCAGAAACTGCTGGGCGAACTCTATGCTGACCCCGCATTCATCAGCGCGATTCATTAACCCCATTTCCAAACACTCCAAAGGAGACCCACATGAAAATTGGCAACATCTTGCGCACGGTATGCGCTGCAGGCGTGATCGCACTCCTCTCTGGCTGCGCTCATGACATCACGATCTCTGGCGACAACGCAGCTCTCGTTTCGAAGGCGGCCTCACCCATCAACAAGACCGTCGGCCTCGTCATTACCGACGAGGAACGCAACAAGGAAGTCGTCACGCCGGGCGGCGGTGGCGACAAGGTCGCCTACAAGCCATATCACGACCTCGAGCTACCGATCTATCTCGAACTGAGCAACGTCTTCAAGGACGTGGTCAAACTCAACACCAGGCCCGACGCCGCGACATGGCAGTCGAAGAACCTCAGCTACATCGTGACACCTTCGATCACGACGACGTCGTCGTCGCAGAGCCTGCTCACCTGGCCGCCGACGGATTTCAGCGTGACGCTGGAATGCACAATCACCGATCCCAGTGGCAAGCTTGTGACGAAGAAGTCCGTGACGGGCTCGGGCCACGCCGAATTCAGCGAATTCAAGCGTAACTTCGGCCTTGCCGCGCAGCGTGCGACGCTCGATGCCGTGCAGAAAATGCAGTCGGCCATGCAAGAGTCAGCAGAGCTTCGCCAGTAACGGCATTCCCCCCGCAATGAGGACGCCTTGTTCATCGGACGCCCTCATTCCCATCATCGCCGCAGCGCCCCAGGGTCGGTTCAATTCCCCAAGCAAAAGCGAGCGCGACGATCTAATTCGGCGCCGACGCTCAGCTACAGCTTGACCGAACCGGGGAGCGTTCGCGCGACTTCAGACGACCTGAGCGCGGCCTCGTGGCGTCCCATGCCAAACATGCTGAGTGCGTCGACAATAGTGGGAATCGCAACCAGCATGAGCATGACGGGCTGGCCCAGATGCATCGCGCCGCCGCTTTTAGCAAGCCCCGGATCACAGCGTCGTCTTCAATCACCAGCACGTTGAGCAACATGGCCGTCCATCCTCAGTGGACTGTTCGATGACTCGGCAATGCCCGGATGAAAAGAACACCCCCAACGGCAAACGCATTGCATCCAGAGCGAATTTAGATCACTAGCGTCGCCTGTCCAGCACGGCCACGCGTCGTGATGAAAAATTGATATTTGGGCGACAAAGCCGTGAGCAGCGTTGCGCACACTTCATCCCGGGACGCAGGCAATTGCGCCTGACCGCACCACGACCCGAGGTTCCAACATGAAGCTGTCATCGCCACTTTCCGCCGCACACGATGCCGAACCGTCCGGCGTGATGCCCAAGCTGCGTGTCCTTCTCGGGAGGAGCTGGGGAATGTTTTTCCCCACCGGCATCACGCGCTCGCATGAGGCCGATGGGGAGCCGCGCGAGACGCCCCACGCCACGCCCGACGAGACAGCACGGAAAAGTGCGACTTCTGATCAACGCGCGGCGCACTCGTTCCACTTGCCCCGGTTTCGCTCGGGCTGTCATCACGTCAACAGCAATTTCTAGCGGAGGTCCCCTCCATGCTTCACGCTAAATCCGCCATTGTCACCGGCTCGACCAGCGGCATCGGGCTCGGCATTGCGACCGCATTCGCCGCGCAGGGCGCCGACGTGCTGTTGAACGGCTTCGGCGACGCGCATGAGATCGAGGCAATACGCCGGAACCTGGAACGCGAGCACGGCGTGCGTGTGCGCTATTCGGCTGCCGACATGAGCAAGCCCGATGACATTCACGTGATGGCGCGCTACGCCAGTGCCGAGTTCGGCAAGGTTGACATCGTTGTCAATAACGCGGGCATCCAGCATGTCGCGCCTATCGAGGAACAGCCCGACGAAAAGTGGGACGCTATCCTCGCGATCAACCTCTCGTCCGCGTTCCATCTGATCAAGGCCGTGCTGCCCGGCATGAAGGCACGGCGCTGGGGCCGGATTATCAACATCGCGTCGGCTCACGGCCTGCTCGCTTCGCCATTCAAATCGCCGTATGTCGCGGCGAAACACGGCCTGATCGGGTTATCGAAGACGGTCGCGCTCGAGGTCGCCGAGCATGGCATTACGAGCAACACGATTTGCCCGGGTTACGTGAAGACACCCCTCGTCGAAAAGCAGATCGCCGATCAGGCGAAAGCACACGGCATCGCTCCGGAGAACGTGGTACGCGACGTGATGCTCGTGCACCAGGCGCGCAAGGAATTCGTGACGGTCGACGAGCTCGCCGCGCTTGCGGTCTTTCTGAGCTCCGATAGCGGGGCTTCGATGACGGCAGCCGCCCTCGCAATGGACGGCGGATGGTCCCAGCACTAAGCGCTGGAACATGGCTGCGACGCGCGAGAAGCGTCGCGTGAAAGGCCAGCGCAGATCGACAGCCCTTGCGGCCCAACCAGGTACGACAAAGGCCGACGCTCGAGCGTCGAGATTCACTACGGGCTTCTTTAACCGGCTGCGTCTTTCTGCCGGATTCATGCGGGCGTGTGTCCGCCATCACCCAGTTGAGGAGAGAGGTACGTCATGAGCACCAAGGGTCAGCAACGCGCGTCGATCTGGCGCCAGTGTGTCGTAGCGGGAATGATCGCCGCCGGGCTGTCGGTTGCAGCAGGGGCGGCAAGCGCCGGGGAATGCCCGCTTGACAAGCAAGTGGCGGACGGCCAGGGTCAGAAGCCCGGCCCGGGCGTCCCGACGGGCGTAACCGACACGGTGCGAGCGTCGACCGACCTGTCGAAGGAGCCGCTCGCGCTGCAGGGGCGGTTGCTGCGGCTTCGAGAACTCCGCGTGGCGCCGGGCGGCATCGTGCCCTGGCATAGCCACAAAAACCGGCCAGCGCAGATCTACATCGTTTCCGGCGAAATCGTCGAGTACGCGAGCAATTGCGCCGTGCCGATCGTGCACAAGACGGGTGAAGTGGCGCCGGAGCGCAACGGCACACAACACTGGTGGAAGAACGAAGGAACGGTACCGGCGGTGCTGATCTCGGTCGATCTCTTTCCCATCGAAACGAAGATGGACGCGCACACGATGTGAGCGTACGCGCCAAGGGGCCTATAAGCCGCAGCACGTATCGCGCGGGCGCTGGACTGCTTGCCGAGTGGGAAATCAGTCCAGCTCATCCGTTCAACGTCGGCCAGACGAACCTGTCATGTCATCCCGAATCACCCGTTCGTTGTCCGGCGTGTGCCTGGCTGTCGGGCCACTGTCGAGTGCTGCCGCCCACGCGCAAGCCTCCATCGAGAACATCGACGGTGGCATTGTCAAAGTCCGTAGTGCGCACCCGGTCGACGATGCCTCGATTTTGCATGGATTGCGCGCCGACAACTAAAGTCGCAAGGAGAATAACGTGGCAACAAGAACTGCAACCAGGCAAGGCAACGGCCGCGGGCGCACGCATGCGGACGCCGCGCCCGACCCCGATCCTGGCACGCCCGGCCTGCCGGGCCAGGTCGTGCTGGTGCTGCAAGGCGGCGGTGCGCTCGGCGCCTACCAGGTCGGCGTGTACGCAGCCCTGCACGAAGCGGGTATCGAGCCCGACTGGGTGATCGGCACGTCGATTGGCGCGATCAACGCGGCGCTGATCAGCGGCAACCGCCCCGAAGACCGGCTCGATCGCCTCAACGAATTCTGGCGCCGGGTCGAGCAGCGCTCGCCGCTAGCGGGGCTTTTCGACTGGATGGGTCTGGGCAATCTGCTGCCCAACGTGAACACGGTGACGCGCGGCATCCCGGGCTTCTTCACGCCGAATGCCCTGGTCATCGGCGGGTCCAGTGCGGAGGTGGGCGTCGAGGCTGCGTCCTACTACAGCACGGCACCGTTGCGTGAAACACTGGGCGAGCTCGTCGATTTCGAGTACCTGTGCAAGTGCAGGACGCGGCTGACCGTGGGTGCCGTGAACACCTGCAGCGGCCACATGCGCTACTTCGACAATCGCCATGAGGAACTCAGGGTCGACCAAGTAATGGCATCCGGCGCCCTGCCCCCCGCGTTTGCCGCGGTGCGCGTCGACGGCGAACCCTACTGGGACGGCGGCCTGTACTCCAACACTCCAATCGAAGCCGTGCTGGACGACAAGCCCAGGCGGGACTCCCTCATCTTCGCCGTCAACGTGTGGCACCAGGCGGCGCCGGAGCCTGCATCGATCTGGCAGGTCATGAGCCGGCAGAAAGACATCCAGTACGCGAGCCGCGCCGACAGCCACATCGCCCGGCAGAAACAGATCCATCGCCTGCGCCACGTAATCCGCGAGTTGCACAGGCAGCTGCCGGCAAGCCGCCAGAACGACCCCAAGGTCAAGGAGCTTGCCTCCTGGGGCTGCGGCACAACGATGCATGTGGCGCATCTGCTGGCACCGCGGATCGACGGCGAGGACCACACCAAGGACATCGACTTCACGAGCGCAGGCATCCAGTCTCGCCGCAGTGGGGGATACGCCGATGCGCAACGCATGATCGAGCGCTCGCCATGGAAGTCCGTCGCCGTCGACCCGATTGAAGGGGTGATCGAGCACACCTGAGGAGGACGCTGGTCATGGCCTGATCGACAACTGGCTGTGCGCCGCTAAAGACATGCAGCAATACTTCTGGGCGGAGCTGGCCGCGCTGGACGAGCGCGCCCGCTTTGACTGGCCGTATCCACACGGCTGGGGGTTCGATCTGCATTCGGATACATCACCCCTCAGACGAGCATGATCAACAGCGAGCAGGCGGTTCATACCGTCTGCAAGATTCGCAACGCCATGGCGAAGAACCCGTCATGACAGCAGCGCCCCGCTTCCGCTGTCCTCCCGCGCTCAAGCAACGTGCGCGGAACATTCCGGGTGGGACCTGCGAGCAAAACATCGCGAACAAGGCAAACCTTGACGGAGGGTCATCCAATGAACCCGATGGTAACCAGTGTCGCATTCTTGGTCGCCGCCCTATGCGCCGGCTTGATGGGCTTTGCGATTCAACGCGGGGCGACGTGCACGGTTGCCGCGGTACACGAAGTCGTCAACAAGCGCCAATGCAACCGGCTGATGGCGATCGCGGAGGCATCGGTGTGGGTCGCGGGCGGTCTGCTGATTGCGCACATGCTCCATCTGCTCGCAAGGATGCCCGCCGGCTATCCGGTGAATTACCTGACCGTACTGGGCGGCGCACTCCTCGGACTGGGTGCGTTCATCAACGGTGCCTGCGTCTTCGGCGCAATCGCGAGACTCGGCTCCGGTGAGTGGGCGTATCTGGCCACACCGCCCGGCTTTTACGTCGGATGCCTCACCCTCGGCACCTGGCTGCCGCACCCTGCACATCAGAGTCTCGATCATGGCTCGATCGTATTGCGCGCGCCCGCCTCGGTGTCGCTGCTGTTCGTGGCGTTCGTCATCTGGCGCATCGCGCGCCCGTTATTGACAGTCCGTCCCGATGGATGGGGGCCCGGTGTGTTTCACCGGATGCGCCAGAGCATCGCTACCCGAGTCTGGTCGCCGCATGCGGCCACCACGGTCATCGGCGTCACGTTCTTCTTGATGCTACTGCTCATCGGCACGTGGTCCTACACCGACGTGCTGACCGAGCTTGCCCGCGGCATGGCGAGCAGTCTCGTCACGCGAAGCTTGTTGCTGCTCGCGCTGCTGCTTGGGGCCATGCTTGGCGGCCGCACGGCGGGTCGGTTCGGCGGCGCCGTCGTCCAGCTTTCCCAGGTGTGCAAATGCTTTCTGGGCGGGGCGCTGATGGGATCGGGCAGCTTGTTGATTCCGGGCGGCAACGATGGCCTTCTGTTAGTCGGGATGCCGCTCCTGTTCCCCTATGCATGGGTTGCATTCATCGCGATGTGTGTCGCAATCGGCACGGCATCGCTCATCCAGAACGCCGTGTCCGCTCGCACGGCACAGCAGCACCTGGAACACGGCTAGTCCGTATGTCGGCGCAGGTATGCGTTCAACGCCGCAAGACCGCAAGGCTGAGGTACCCACTGTGGAGCGATGGCGGCTTCGCCGTCCTTCCTGAAAGCGCGCGCATTGCTGAACTGCGATCCCGGTTCGACGCGAGGCCGATTGCACCGCGCACCACCGCGCGTGCGCTGAAAAACTGATCTCGCATACTGTTTTTGCATCGCAGCATGATTGCCGGTTTGCATGTTCGAATCTGGGTGATATAGTTTTATTGTGTTTGATTTAGTGCGTTTTATCGCAAAATCGAACATGAAACATGATTTGCCCAAACTTCGAACAAGGAGACACGACATGAGGAAGACAGCAACCTGCTTGCTTGCGGGTGCATTTTTTGCCCTTGCCATGAGCGCGCATGCCGCAGACAAGCCGCTAAAGTCAGTGGGGGTGACCGTCGGCGATCTGGCAAATCCGTACTTCGTCGCGGTCGGGCAGAGCGTGACGCGCGAAGCAAAGAAGATCAACCCAAACGCTCAGGTAACCGTCGTTTCCGCGAAGTACGACCTCAACACCCAGGTTGGCCAGATCGACAATTTCATCGCGAACAAGGTTGATCTGATTATTCTGGGCGCCGCTGACTCGAAGGGCATCGGGCCGGAAGTAAAGAAGGCTCAGAAGGCTGGCATCGTCGTTGTGGCCGTTGATGTGAGCGCGGAGAATGCGGATGCAACGGTGATGTCCGATAACACGATGGCGGGCCAGGAATCCTGCAAATACATCGCCCAGCAACTGAACGACAAAGGCAGTATCGTCATCGTCAACGGGCCGCCCGTGTCGTCCATCATGGATCGTGTGACGGGTTGCAAGGCCGAACTGGCAAAACATCCGGCTATCAAGATTCTTTCCGACAACCAGAACGCGGGTGGTAGCCGCGACGGTGGACTGACATCGATGTCCAACCTGCTGGCGGCCTACCCGAAAATCGACGCGGTGTTTGGCGTCAATGATCCGACCGCGATCGGAGCTGAGCTTGCGATCAAGCAGGCAAAGCGGTCCGATATCAAACTGATCGGTGGCGTCGACGGGGGCCCTGACGGCGTTCAGGCGCTTAAGACACCGCAATCCCTGTTCGTTGTGTCGCCTGCGCAGGACCCCAACGGCATGGCGGCACAGGCTGTCGACGTTGGCTATGCATTGATGAATGGTCGTCCTCCGAAAAACAAGGTGGAGCTGTTGCCTACCCCGCCTATCACGCGCGCGAACGTCGCGACATATCAAGGCTGGATTCGCAATTAACGAGTAACCGTTATCCGGTAACGACGGGTCGCTTGTCACGCGCCCGTCGTCCGTGTTTTCGAGGATGACGATGACCACTCCTGTTTTGCAAATGACCGGCGTCGACAAGTCTTTCGGTGCGACGCGCGCGTTATCCGGCGTGCAGTTGACCGCGCACGCCGGGGAAATTCACGCGCTGATGGGAGAAAACGGCGCTGGCAAAAGTACTCTGATGAAGATTCTTTCCGGCGTCTATCAACCTGACGCCGGCGAGATCAGGATAGCGGGCGCTGCTGTCCGTCTCGACAATCCGGCGGCGAGCCGTGCGATGGGTATCAGTCTCATCTATCAGGAACTGGCGGTTGCCCCGCATATGTCGGTTGCTGAGAATGTATTCATGGGCAGCGAACCGCGTTCGCGGTTTGGTTTCTCTGATCGTGGCGCCATGCTTCGCCGCACAGACGAAGTCCTGCACCAGCTGGGCGCGCGCTTTCGCGCCTCGGACCGGGCGGGCGCCCTATCGATTGCCGAACAGCAACAGGTTGAGATCGCACGTGCGCTGATTCATCAGGGCCGCGTGTTGATCATGGACGAGCCGACGGCGGCGTTATCCGACCGGGAGGCCGAGCATCTGTTTTCGGTCGTGCGCAAGCTTCGCGATGAAGGCATGGCGATCATCTACATCAGCCATCGCATGAGTGAGGTGTATGCGCTTGCGGACAGGGTAACCGTTCTGCGCGACGGAAAATATGTGGGTGAAATCGAACGCGAATCAATCGATTCGAACCGCCTTGTGCAGATGATGGTTGGCCGGCCACTCGACGACTTCTATCAGCATGAGCGTCGTGAACGTGGCGGACGTGAGCCGGTACTTCGCGTCGCAGACGTGGGAGGCGGTAAGGTTCGACCCGCTTCTTTCACTGTCGCGCGCGGAGAAGTGTTGGGTCTTGCGGGGCTGGTCGGCGCGGGTCGAACGGAGCTGGCGCGTCTGATCTTCGGCGCAGACGCCAGATCGTCCGGAACGATACAGCTGGAGGGAAAAGTAATCGATATCGCGGACCCGCGTGCTGCGATGCAGGCCGGCATTGCGTACGTGCCCGAAGACCGAAAGTCGCTTGGGCTTTTCCTGCAACTCGGCGTGCGCGAAAACACCATTCTCAACGTTGTTGGGCGCCATACGCGGTTCGGCCTGGTTGACCACAGGGCACTGAAAGCGCGCGCAAAGGTTGCCGTGGCGCGGCTAGGCGTCAAGGCATCGCATCTTGAGCTCCCCGTCGGCCGTCTGTCCGGTGGAAATCAGCAAAAGGTGTTGCTCGCGCGGTGGCTCGAGATCGGGCCCAAGGTGCTCATCCTCGACGAACCAACGCGCGGCGTGGACATTGGCGCGAAGAGCGAAATTTATCAGCTTATCCATGCATTGGCCGAGTCGGGAGTCGGTGTGATCGTCATATCCAGCGAGCTGCCGGAAATCATTGGGATTTGCGATCGCGTGCTGGTCATGCGCGAGGGTGCGATTACGGGTGAGCTATCAGGCGATTCGATCACGCAGGAAAACATCATGCGTCTTGCCACCGACACGGATGGCCTGTCGGGAAGCGAACGCGGAGACGTGGAGGCAGAAATCAACCATGGCTGAGACATCAGACACGACGGTCAATCCCCGCATCGGTGCCGATGCAAACGCATCCGCAGTGCGCACACCGTTTTCAGCGCGAGCGCTTGTGCATCGCCTCGGGATGTTGCCCGTCCTCATCGTCCTGTATATCGCGTTCTACTTTCTGACGGTGCATTTCAGTGCTGACGGCACGTCCAATTTCGCGACAGCCGACAACACGATGAACGTTCTGAGGCAGGTTGCAATTAACCTGGTGCTGGCGGCAGGCATGACCTTCGTCGTATTGACGGCGGGTATCGACCTCTCGGTCGGGTCGATCCTGGCGGTCTCTGCAGTGCTCGGGATGCAACTGTCGCTCATGGGCAGCCTGGCCGCCTGGGCAATTCCCGTTTTTATCGTTTCCGGCCTTGTGATGGGCGCAGTGAACGGACTGATGGTTGCATTCCTCGATATCAATCCGTTCGTCGTCACGCTCGGAACGATGACCGCGTATCGCGGGGCTGCATATCTTCTGTCAAACGGCACCACGGTGCTGAACAACACGATTCCCAGCTTTGAGTGGATCGGTAACGATGATTTCCTGCACGTTCCCTGGTTGATCTGGATTGCCGTCATCGTTGTCCTTGTCTCGTGGGTCATCCTCAGGAAGACGGTGCTGGGCATTCACATTTACTCAGTCGGCGGCAGCCCTCAGGCAGCGCGGCTCACCGGTATCCGGGTCAGGAGCGTTCTGCTCTTCGTCTACTCCATCAGCGGCCTCTTTGCGGGATTGGCCGGCGCGATGTCCGCGAGCAAGCTTTATGCGGCGAGCGGTAACTGGGGATCGGGATACGAGCTGGATGCGATCGCAGCGGTCGTGCTCGGTGGCACAAGCCTGATGGGTGGCGTCGGGACAATCTGGGGGACGGTCATCGGCGCGCTGATCATTGGCGTGATGAACAACGGGCTGACGATTCTCGGATTGTCGTCGTTCTGGCAATACGTAGCCAAGGGTGTCGTCATTGTTCTCGCCGTGATTCTCGACAAGTGGCGACAAAAGGGAACGGCAAACTGAAATGACAAATCGCGACGAATCCAGTTTTGTTGTTGGTGTCGACTTCGGCACCGACTCCTGTCGAAGCGTAGTGGTTGACGCGGCCACGGGGGAAGAGCGCGGGAGTGCAGTCGCACTGTACTCGCGATGGGCCGAGGGGCGTTACTGTGACCCGGACCGCGAGGTCTACCGTCAACATCCGCTCGACTACATTGAGGCGCTAACGCAAGCCGTGCGGGCATCGCTGGACGCTGCCGGCGACGCGGTCAGGCAGCGCGTGAGAGGACTGTCGATTGCGACGACGGGGTCGACATCGGCCGCTGTGGATCGCGATGGCGTACCACTGGCATTGACCAAGGGGTTTGGCGAAAACCCGAACGCTATGTTTGTGCTCTGGAAAGACCATTCTGCCGTACGTGAAGCCGAGGAAATCAACAGGCTGGCGCACAGCTGGGGCGGTGTGGACTTCACCCGCTACGTGGGCGGCGTGTACTCGGCCGAGTGGTTCTGGGCGAACCTGCTTCACGTGTTTCGGGCGGACCCCGAGGTCCGTGCACGTACCTACAGCTGGGTCGAGCACTGCGACTGGATGCCGGCCTTGCTGACCGGGACGACAAGACCGGACGTGCTCCGACGCAGCCGGTGCGCGGCAGGCCACAAGGCAATGTGGCACGAGGCATTTGACGGCCTGCCCAGCGAGGCCTTCCTCACGCGTCTCGACCCGATGCTCGCGGGGATCAGGGCACGACTTTATCGCGACACTTACACAGCAGATGTAGCCGTGGGCCGACTCACGGACGAATGGAGCGAGGCCCTGGGTTTGTCTGCCGACGTCGTGGTAGGCGTCGGGGCTTTCGATGCCCATATGGGCGCCGTCGGCGCGGGAGCCCACGCGCATACGCTCGTGAAGGTGATGGGGACGTCGACTTGCGACATCGTGGTGGTTCCCACAGACGAGATCGGCGACCGCGTGGTTCGAGGTATTTGCGGGCAGGTGGATGGTTCCGTTGTGCGCGGGATGACGGGTCTTGAAGCGGGACAGTCCGCATTCGGAGACGTGTACGCATGGTTCCGCCGCCTCCTTTCGTGGCCCCTCGGTCTGCTTGCCGAGACGTCAATTTCCCAAGAGCAGCGTGATGCCATCATCGCTCGCATTCTTCCCGCGCTCGAGCACGCGGCGGCGGCCGAGGACCCACTCACGACGGGCATCGTCGCTGTCGACTGGCTGAATGGACGGCGTACGCCGTTTGCAAACCAGACGTTGCGCGGAGCGCTGTTTGGGCTATCGCTCGGCAGCGACGCACCGAAGCTCTACCGCGCGCTGATCGAGGCCACGGCCTTTGGTGCGAGAGCCATCATTGAACGCTTCCAGGAAGAAGGCGTTCGAATTGATGACGTGATCGCGGTGGGTGGTGTGGCTCGCAAGTCGCCTCTGAACATGCAGATCGCGGCGGACGTGTTCGGCAAGGAAATCCGCGTCACGGCGGCCGATCAGGCCGTCGCGCTTGGTGCCGCCATGTTCGCATCTGTTGTCGCTGGTATTCACGGATCGGCAGAAGAGGCACAGCGTCACATGGGCGCAGGCTTCGAGCACGTTTACCGGCCCAACGCGAAAGCCAGTCTCGCCTACGAGCAGCTGTATCTGAATTACCGGTCGTACGGCGAACTCGTCGAACAGGCCGGGCGCGAGATGCAACGTCACACGCACGGAACGGAAGACACCGAAGACACATCATGTTTACTGAACTGAAACGAGAAGCTTACGAGGCGAACCTCGAAATCCCGAAGCAGGGACTCGCCATCTACACGTTCGGCAACGTCAGTGCGTTCGATAGTGCGAAGGGTGTGTTCGCCATCAAGCCAAGCGGCGTTCCCTACGACGAGCTCGACCCTCAGGCCATGGTCGTGGTCGATCTGGACGGTGCGATCGTGGAAGGTCCAGGTCGTCCGTCATCGGACACGAAGACACACGCGGTGCTTTATCGCGAGTTTGCGGGCATAAAGGGTATTTGCCACACACACTCGATGTATGCCGTTGCGTGGGCGCAGGCTTGCAGGGAAATACCCGTCTTTGGCACCACGCACGCGGACCACCTGACCGAGCCGATACCCGTCACGGAGCCGATGAGCGATGACGCGATTGAACGCGACTACGAGGTGGAAACGGGACATCAGATCGTGAACCGGCTACGCGGACTGGACCCGAAGGAGGTCGAGATGGTCATCGTTGCCTGCCACGGTCCGTTCACCTGGGGCAAGACGGCCCAGAAGGCGGTGTACAACAGCCGCGTACTCGAGGAGATCGCTCACATGGCGTATCTGACGCGGACCATTAACCCGGTCGTGCCGCCAATCAAGGACGCGCTGATCCGCAAACATTATCTGCGCAAACACGGCGCCAACGCCTACTACGGTCAGGCGCAGACGTCGGATATCCTTGACGGATTAAAATAGTTGGAAGACAACCTGCCGGGCACGCGCCCCACCCCCGACCGCCCCACTGCCTCGAAACTCATGCCTACGCCCGAGAAAAACACGACCGACATGCTTGCCGACCATCGGCGGGAGCTGATTCTCGATGCGCTGAACAAGGGCGGCCAGTGCCGGGTGAGCGATCTTGCCGAGCAGTTCGCACTTTCGCCCATGACAGTGCGTCGCGACCTGCAGGCTCTTGAGGAGCAGGGTCGACTTCGGCGGGTGCATGGCGGCGCGGTGCTTATCGATTCCGAGGTCGATTACCCTTTGCGCGCGAGAGAAGGTCAAACACAGAAGCAGCGCATTGGTCGACATGCGGCGGAGTTAATCCGTGATGGCATGGTGGTGTACCTTGATTCCGGGACGACTGCGATGGAGCTGGCCCGCCGCATTCGTGAGGGACTCCCGGAAGTCAGGCAGTTGTCGATCGTCACACACGGAATCAACCTCGCGATGGAGCTGGCTGGACACCCCGCCTACGACATCCATCTGATCGGCGGTGAGATTTATCGCAACGGACTCGCGACTGTCGGACCGGTCGCTATCGCCCAGGTCGGCCAGCTGCACTTCGACCTCTTTTTCATGGGCGCTCGCGGTACCGACCTCGAAGCCGGATGGACCAACGCCAACCAGCTGGAGACGCAACTGAAGCACGCAGCGATTGCGCGTAGCCGACAGGTCTGCGCTCTTGTCGATAGTACGAAATGGGGGCAACGCGGCTTCGTTTCGATTGCCCCGTTCGAGCGTGTGTCTATGTGGGTATGTGACGACGAACTCCCGGAAGAAGCCCGTGCCGCTGCCAGAGCGGCCGGAATTGATTTGCTCATAGCGGCTTGACGATTTCTTGAGACTTGAAAGTCATGCATCGACAGATGAAGCTCCTTCGTTGTGAATGCGTGCTGTTCGACATGGACGGAACGTTGCTCGACTCCCGCGCGCCGATGCACCGGGCCTATGCCGCGTGGGCCGGTCGCTACGGACTGGATGCAGCACTCGTGATCCAGCAGGCCCACGGGCGACGCACGATTGACACGCTCCGTGCGTTGGCGCCCGCCGGTGCCGATGTCGAAGCGGACACCATGGTGTTGATGAGACAGGAGCAGGAAGACGTAGATGGCGTCATTGCGATTCCTGGGGCGGCAGAGCTGCTGGGTGCGCTGCCCCCCGACCGGTGGGCGGTCGTGACATCCGCAGATCCCGTTCTTGCGCGTAAGCGTATCGCTGCAGCCGGTTTGCCTCTGCCGAAACAGCTGGTGAGTGCTGAAGACGTTTCGCGTGGCAAACCCGCTCCAGATGGATTTCAACTGGGTGCCCAAAGGCTCGGTTTCGACGCGCGCCGTAGTGTCGTGTTCGAGGATGCGCCAGCTGGTATCGCGGCCGGGCTCGCGGCGGGTGCACAGGTGATCGCCGTCGGATGGGCCTCGACGGCAGCCGGCCTGGGCGAAAGCGTCCGGGTTCACGAATTAAGCGGAATCTCCGCAATACAGGACGGAAACGAAATCGTTCTGCAAGTGACGCTGTAAGCGGAACTGCATTTCGCCCCTCGCGACTGAATCAATTCGTCGTGAATGAGGTTATGCTCGCTGCCATACACAAACGCGCCCTGCCCCGCTTGCGAGCAACCTATGTCTGAATTGAAATGAGAGACGATCCGTTACCACGAATCGTTGTCGTCGGCAGTGTCAACATGGATATCGCCGCTTACGTGTCGCGCTTCCCGAAGCCTGGCGAGACATTGAGCGGGACGGGTACGCTGGTCGCGCCGGGAGGAAAGGGAGGCAACCAGGCGATAGCCGCTGCGCGCCTGGGCGCGCGCGTTGCGCTGATCGCGTGCGTCGGAAACGATGACTTCGGTCAGCGGCTTCGCGTCAGCCTTGAAGGCGAAGGGATCGATTGTGCCGGCGTCGTGACGAGCGAGCGCTCGGCAAGTGGCATTGCCATGGTGATGGTCGACGAGACCGGTAACAACTCGATTGTTACCGTGGAAGGCAGCAATGGCGATCTGACGCCTGACGTTGTGGCGGCGCACGAGGAAGCGCTCCGTTCGGCGGCGCTTGTTCTGTGCGAACTCACGACCCCGATGACGACAGTCGAGCGGGTGCTGTCCATTGCAAGCTCCGGTGATGTCCCCGTCCTGCTCAATGCATCGCCCGTTCAGGGGCCGATGTCAGCGTGCGCATTGAGCAGGGTCGCGTTTCTCGTGGTGAATGAAGTTGAGGCTTCCATGCTCAGCGGTCAGAAGCTGCAGACGATCGACGACGCAAAGATGATTGCCAATATTCTTCATCGCGCGGGCGCAAAACATGTGCTTATCACGCTCGGCGCAAGAGGGGTCGTCACGCTCTTTTCGGGTGAGAGCGTCGCGGTGACAGAGTTTTTCCCCGCATCATCGGTCGAGGCGCTGGACACCACTGGCGCTGGCGACACATTTGCCGGCGCATTTGCTGCCGCTGTCGTTTCAGGTGCCGAAAAAACCGAAGCCGTCACGTTTGCCCAGCAGGCCGCAGCGATATGCGTCACCCGCGCAGGTGCTGCCCCGTCGATTCCGCGTCTGCATGAGCTTCGCGAGCGCCTGCCGCATGGTCGTGGGCGCGCCTGAGTGCTTCGTCCTGAAACCGCCGCCGTGTCGCGAGTCAACAATCCGAACACCTTACTAGCGGCAGCCCGGCACTCAGCTACCGCCATTTCATCGATATCCGGCTATAGCGCCCCTTGGCCGAGAACCTGCCCGTCGACTGTTGGCGCTATCGACGCGCTGCCGACGCTTTCAATGCTTTCCATAGGTGGCGACATACTGCGCCAGATCAGCCCACTGCGGCGACATCAAAACGTGTGGGTGATCGCGAGCGACCTGTAGTGCTACCGCATGAAAACCCTGATTCGATCCGGACTCTCCCGTCTTCAAAGGACCCTTGAATGATGCATTGAACGTCGCGCCGGTAGTGCCGGCAAGGGCCGGCGGAGTTCCGGCGACTGGCGCAACGTTCAGCGCACTGCTCAGCCTGTCAAGGTGACTGTTGCGCGCCGAGACGGCAGGCGAATATGTCCCGTTCGGATCGAGCTTTTCCGCGAGAAGCTGCAATATGGCCGTATGGTCGAGCTTTCCCGAGTAAACACCGCCCGCAGTGACATAGGGCGACACAAGCACGGCGGGCACGCGCAGCCCCGTCGTTTTAAAAGGGAACCCCGCGACATTGGCCGCAATGGCAAGCGGCGAAACATGGTCAAAGAACCCGCCGTGCTCATCGTAAGTCACGATGAGGAGAGTGTTCTTCCAGCGATCCGGATTGGACGTCAGCGTCCGGTAGACATCTGCGACAAAAGCCTGCCCCGCAGCGATACCTGTCGGGCAGTGGTCGTCGTTGGCGTTGAAGTGCGGACCGTCCGTGTACTCCGGTTCGACGAATATCACCTTGGGCATGATCGCATTGCTCTGCCAGTCGGCAGCGAACCGGGCATAGCGACGGAAACTGCCACCGACATCATCATGCGGCAGAGTAAGTGAGGTGATGATCTCCGGCAGCCATTTCTTCATCAGACTGAAAAAAGGAAAGAAGCTGCCCGACTGATAGACGCACCAGGGAATACCGCGCTCGCGCAACCAGTCGTACACAAGCGGCTGATCGGGGATAAAACCGAGTCCTTGCACGTTGTCACTGAGGGTGCTCTCCCCTGCCATTGCCATCAGCCGGTTTGCCTGTGTGCCGGACGGTAGAGGCGCAAACCAGTTATCACACACTGTGTAGTGCCGCGCCAGGAAGTCAAAAGTCGGGAGCGCGGCGGCGTCGTAATAGCCCATCACGTCCGCAAGGTTAGGCGCTGGACTGGCGCGAGTTGCATAGCTTTGAACAAACCCGCCCAGCTCGGGACAGCCGCCCGGCGCGCAAGGCGTATTGATCTGCGTTGCGATGGGCGCCCGGTCATGTGGAGGATCCGGTATGGAAGTGACATCTGGGCCGAGACGGTGAATGGGATAAGACTGCCCCGCGTACACGTTTGTGAAGTTATTCAGCCATGCCGGATCGGACGAGAGACCGTTGACGTTGCCTCCTGTCAAACTGAGGTAGCCGAGCATATGGTCGAACGACCTGTTCTCCAGCATCAAAACGACGAACGTATCAATGTTATCGAGCGCTGGCATCTTCTGCTCCTTCGACGGATATGTCACATCATGCCGCAGACTGACTATGCCTCAATACGAGTTTGCATGCTTGCGCCCGATTGCTCAAGACGTACCCAATTCGAGCGTACGACATTCGATAGATTTGATGACGCTTTCGCAAGCTGGCGCGCCCGTCTTCAGATGAACGACGAGATCGTAGGTGGTCGACGGGCGCGTCAGCATCAGGCACGTGGCCTCGCTATTCATGACCCGAGTTGCATGCCAGATGTTCGGTCGCATGCACAGACCTTTGCCGACGGGAATCTCGAATGCCCGCAGCGACGAGAGGTCGGGCTCACCGTCGTCCAGCGATGTCGCGACGATATGCACCACAGGCGCCGTCAACGGCACGATTGCCTGCTGAGTCAGGCGATGCAATTCGAGCGACGTAACCTGCGCATTGCGATTGCGATACACCACCCACAGTATTTCCGTTTCTCCATCTGTGCCCGTATCGAACAGATGCTCGCGCCAGAAATCGGATGCGGGACTGGCGAACGCGGGCGCGTCGCCATCCGTGCCCACCGGCTTGCCGAGCAGCCAGCCATACGGTTCACAGCGATGCGCTTCGAGTGGTTCGATAGCAATGGAAAGTGCGGTCGGCATGTCAGCGTACTCATATCGATGAACGGATTGATCAGGCGGATGCGATCGCGTCGTCCGATGGCGGAAACAACGCGAATTCAGGCCCATGTTTCAGGCTGAAATCGAGCACGACGTTCAGCGCGAGCCGTGTGATCGACTCCGCGAGCAGACTGTCGGGCGTGCGCCGATAGGCGGCGACGAGCGACAAGGCGGGCACGCGATGCGTGACTTGCAGCAATTGCAACTGTCCCGCTTCCAGTTCGCGCATCACGAAGGCGGGCGGCAGCACGGCAATGCCGAAGCCGTCGGCCACCAGCCGGATGATCGCCGCCACCGACGAAAGGCAGTTGATCTGCACCTGCACATCGCCGCTGGCCGCGAACAGGCCCGCGAGAAATTCATGCGGCGGCGAGTGACGCGCGAAGCTGATGACGGGATACGCGGCCAGTTCGGCTTCCGTCAGCGCCTGCGCGGACAGATTGAGCGCGGGGCTCGCCATCCAGCGCATCGGCAGGCTGCCGAGCGGCACGTTGGTCATATCCGCGCCGGCAACGCTCGTCGTCTGAAACGACACATCGATATGGCCGGTTGCCAGTTGCGCAGAAAGATTCGCGGACGTATCGCTGGTCAGCTCGATCACGAGATTCGGATACTCGTCGCGGATGCGCTTGAGCAGATCCGGCAACCACGTATGCACGATCGATTCGATCGCGCCGAGCCGCAGCAGACCCGACACCTTCGAGCGATCGCCGACGCTGGCGAGCATCGCCTGATTCAGCTTCAGCATCTGCTCGGCGAACGGCAGCGCCTTGCTGCCGTCCTGTGTGAGCGTCGCTTCTTTCGGGCCGCGCTCGAACAGGCGCACCCCGAGTTCCTGTTCGAGCGCGGAAATGCGGCTCGAAATGGCCGCCTGAGTGGCGTGCAGGCGTTCGGCCGTCAGCCGGAAGCTGCGCAGCCGGGCGAGCCAGACAAACGTTTCCAGAAAGCGCAGATTCATTCACAACCCTGACGAGGCAAGCACGAATGGCTCAGTGTAGCGCCGCGTCCCGCGGCATGTGACAAGAAAAATTTCAGCCGCGCGACAACTTTAATTTGTTGGACACGTCTGCGGCGGGCGCCAACACTTCGCAACGAAGGCCCGGCGGCGAAGGGCAAACAGATGCTCAAAACAGAGGACGTTGCGATGAAAAAAGTGTCATGCAAAATCGAAGGCGGTTCACCCGTTGAAATCAGCGCGAGCCGTCTCGTGATTGCGGGCTGGGCGGGACGCGATGCGGCCGAGGTCGAGCATCATATCCGCGAACTGGAAGCGATCGGCGTGCGCAGGCCGTCGAGCGTGCCGTGCTTTTATGAAGTCGCGCCCGCGTTGCTGACGACGTCGGACAGCATCGAAGTGATCGGCGAGCATTCGTCAGGGGAAGTGGAAGTCGTGCTGTTGCAGACGGAAGCGGACGGCTTGCTGGTCGGCATCGGTTCCGATCATACCGACCGCAAGGTCGAAGGCTACGATGTTGCCGTGTCGAAGCAGATGTGCGCGAAGCCGCTCGGCAAGTCGCTGTGGCGCTATTCGGAAGTGGCCGCGCATTGGGACGCGCTGATCGCGCGCAGCTGGCGCATCGAAACGAACGGCGAGCGCATACGTTACCAGGAAGGCACGCTCGCCCGGCTGATGCATCCCGAACCGTTGATCTGGCGAGCGTTCGGCTCGACGTCGATGATTCCCGAAACGGTGCTGTTCTGCGGCACGCAGCCCGTACTCGGCGCGCTGACGCCCGCGGGTGCGTATGAGCTGGAACTGCATGATCCCGTGCTCGGGCGCAGCTTGCGGCATCGCTATAGCGTCGATGCGCTCGCGCATACGGAGTGACGGCGATGCGCACTATCCGTGAATGCGGCAAGGCGCTCGCGACGAAAAGCCTGTCGGCGGGCGAACTGCTCGACGCGAGTCTCGCGGCCATCGATGCCGATCTTGCGCGCGGCGGCGCGACCTACACGCATATCGACCGGCTGGCGGCGCGCGAAGCAGCCGACGCCAGCGACGCGTTTCGCGAGCGCGGCTATGTGCCCTCCGCACTGGCGGGCGTGCCGGTTTCGGTGAAAGACCTGTTCGACATCAAGGGACAGGTGACGACGGCCGGCTCGCGAATACTGCGCGATGCCGCGCCCGCCGTGCGCGATGCGGCGGCCGTGGCGCGACTGCGCGAAGCGGGCGCGGTGTTCGTCGGCCGCACCAATATGAGCGAGTTTGCGTTCTCGGGCCTCGGCGTGAATCCGCACTACGGCACGCCGCTCAATCCCGCGCACGCCGGGCATCTCGCGGGCGGTTCCAGTTCGGGCGCGGCGGTGTCCGTCGCGCTCGGTCATGTCGCCGCGGCGCTCGGCACCGACACGGGCGGCTCGGTCCGTATTCCGGCGGCGTTTTGCGGGCTGGCCGGATTCAAGCCGACCGCGCGGCGTGTGCCGCTCGCAGGCACTGTGCCACTGTCGTCGTCGTTCGATTCGGTCGGGCCGATTGCGCGCAGTGTCGACTGTTGTGCGCTGCTCGACAGCGTGATTTCCGGGCAAGCGCTCGATACCGCGCCGCGGCCGCTCGCGGGACTGCGGCTGGGCGTCACGTCCGACTACGTCGCCGACGATCTCGACGAAGCCGTGAGCACGGCATTCAACCGCGCCATCGGCATGTTGCGGCGCGCGGGCGCGTCAGTGGAGCGCTTCGCGCTTCCGGAACTGCACGAAGTGGCGGCCCGCTATCCGCTCGCGGGCATCACGGCTGTGCAGGCGTGGGCATGGCATCGCGAGCACGTTGCGCGTGACGCCGATGCATATGACCCGCGCGTGCTGAAGCGTTTGCGCGCAGGTGAAGGGCGCAGCGCCGCCGACTATATCGACCTGCTTGCCGCGCGAGAACGCTTTGCGCACGACGCGCGTTCGCGGCTCGCGCGCTTCGATGCCTGGTTGATGCCGACCGTCGCTGTCGTGCCGCCCGCCATCGCGCAGATCGAGAGCGACGATGAAGCGTTCTTCGCGATGAACGCAAAAGTGCTGCGCAATCCGAGCGTCGTCAACTTCATGGACGGCTGCGCGCTGACCTTGCCTTGCCATCGCGAAGGGGAATTGCCTGTGGGGCTGTCGATCTGCGGCCCCGCGCTCGCCGATGCGTCAGTTCTCGCGATCGGCCGCAGCGTCGAAGCGCTGCTGCGTCACAGCGCGGATGCCACGGCGGCATAACGTTTGTTTATCGGCGGCAAAAAGAATTTCTCGTTGGACGCGCAATTACGGCGAACGAATACTCATTTTCAGGCGCAGGCCAAACCCTGGCGCTCATTCAATTTCATAACCGATGTGAGGCAGCCCGTGAATCAAAACTTTCGCTCTCTGGCCGGTGCCGTCGCGCTGGCCGCCATGCAGGCAGCGGCGCATGCTGCCGATGCCACGCCCGCTGTCGTGCTGATCGGCCACGCAGCGCCGCTGACGGGACAACTCGCGAACATGGGCAAGGACAGCGAGAACGCCGCGCGTCTCGCCATCGACGAGATCAATAGCCAGCACCCTGTTATCGGCGGCAAAGCGGTGCGTTTGCAACTGGATTCGCAGGACGATGCCGCTGACCCGCGCACAGGCACGCAGGTCGCGCAGAAACTCGTCGACGAAGGCGTCGTCGCCGTGGTCGGCGATATCAACTCGGGCGTATCGATTCCCGCGTCGCGCATCTATAGCGAAGCACAGGTCGTGCAGATTTCGCAGGGCTCGACGAATCCCGCCTACACGCAGCAAGGCTACAAGACGACGTTCCGCGTGGTGGCGACGGATGCACTGCAGGGGCCGGCGCTCGCACGTTACGCGCTCAATTCGTTGCACGCGAAACGAATTGCCGTGATCGACGATTCGACGGCATACGGACAAGGGCTCGCCGACGAATTCACGAAGGCGGCGAAGGCCAATGGCGGCACGATCATCGCGCGCGAAGCGACCAACGACAAGGCCACCGACTTCCGCGCGATCCTCACGAAGATCAAGGGCTTGCGGCCTGACGTCATCATGTACGGCGGCTCCGACGCAACGGCCAGCCCGCTCGCGAAGCAGGCAGCGAATCTCGGCATGACGGCGAGCGTGCTGGGTGGCGACGGCGCATGCACGGAGAAGATGGTGAGCCTCGCGGGCGATGCGATCGGCAACGTGGTGTGTTCGGAAGCGGGGCTCGCGCTGTCGAAGATGCCGAAGGGGCAGGAGTTCGACCGTCGCTACACGGCGCGCTACAAGGTGCCGATCGATGCGTACGCGCCGTTTGCCTACGATGCCGTCTACGTGATCTACGACGCGATGAAGCGCGCCAATTCGACGAATCGCGAGAAGGTTCTGGCTGCGATGCCCGTCACGCAGTATGACGGCGTGATCGGCAAAATTGCATTCGATCCGCGCGGCGACCTGAAGGATGCGGCGATCACGATCTATCAGTTCAAGGACAAGAAGAAGACGGTGATGGATGTGATTCGCATGTGATCGTGCGACTAGCCGGCATGAAATCCAGCACCACAGAAAAAATGCGCCGCAATCTGCGGCGCCTTTTTGTATTGAATACTTTTGGTGACGTCAGAAACGATGCACCATACCCACACCTACACCCACCATGCTGCGCGATGACGAAGGAGTCGAGTTGAAACCATCGCCCAGCGTCGCCGTCGCGTTGATGATGTTGCCCGCACCGTTATTGCCGAGCGTCTGGCCATTCGCGCGCTGATACGCCTGCAGTGCGTACAGGCCCGTGCGCTTGGACAGAGAGTAATACTCAGACAGGTTGACCTGCTGGTACTGTGCGCTGCTCGTGATGCCGTTGGCCGTCGTCGCGCGCGTGTAGCTGTAGCCCGTCGCGAAGTCCCACGTGGCCGTCGGCTTCCAGTGCAGCACAATGCCGCCCGTGTTCCAGATCTGCTCGTTGCGGAACGCCGAGCCCGCACCCGGGATGTATTGCACGTTCGTATACGTCGCCGTGATGTCGAACTGGCTGCTGAACGTGTAGCCCGCGCCGACCGCAAAGCGCTGCTGCGCCTGCGCCGTGCGATAACCGTTCGTCACCGCCGACACGCCCGTCTGCGCCCCCGCATTGGACGTGGTCGAATCAGCACCGAATGCCCCACCGCCAGCCGTGGAATTGTTGATGCGCGAGAAGCCGACCGCCAGGCCGATCGGGCCCTGCTGATATTGAACTGCTGTGCTCCAGGTCGAACCCTGGTTCACGCTGCCCGGCACACCCGCAAACGAGTAAGAGCCGCTGAACTTGAAGCCATACAGCGACGGCGACATATAGAGCAGCGTGTTGTTCGCGCGATAAATCGTGTCGAGGCCGTCCACGTCGCCCGGGTGCGCGCCGTAGAAGCCGGTGAGCCACGTGGTCGGGCTGTACGGCGAGAGCAGTTGATAGTACGACGCGTACTGACGCCCGGCCGTCAGCGAACCGTAGACGGGGTTCGTCACGCCGACGAACGCCTGACGGCTGAACATCAGGTTGCTCGTCGACATCGCGCCACTGTTGGCGCTAAAGCCCTCTTCCAGCGTGAAGATCGCCTTCGTGCCGCCACCCAGATCTTCTGCGCCCTTCAAGCCGAAGCGGCTGCCCGCCCACACGCCCGTGATCATCTTGAAGGCCGAGTGGCCACCCGACGTCGAACCCAGCGTGGTCGAACTCGACTGATAACCGATACCGTTATCGACGATGCCGTACAGCGTCACGCTGTTTTGCGCGAATGCGGGTGCATGAGCCGCTGTCGCAACCGAGGCGACCGCTGCCAGACCGATCAGGCGCCGTTGACGGTTATTTTTCATCGTGTTCTCCAGATGCCTCTTTGAGGCTGTTATTGATTCGTTGTTCTAATGTGGCTTTTTGCGGACTGGTCAGCCCGTCGGCGTCGACGTTTTCGAAGTGGCGCGACGCGCGTCTTCGTCACGATCGGTCGGCTCGGGAATCGCCTCGATGGGCCCCATCACGAACACGAACGACACGATACCGACGGCCAGGATGACGCCTGCGACCAGGAAAGCGTTGGTGAACGAGTTCGTCGCGCCGACGATGAAGCCCGTCACGATCGGCGCCGCCACGCCCATCAGGTTGTTGGCGAAGTTCATGATGCCGCCGACGGTCCCCACGCCACCCTTGGGCGCGATCAGCGACGGCAGCGACCAGCCCACGGGTGCTGCTGCCGCGAGACCGCCAAGCGCGATCGAAATCCAGAAGATCGCCCAGACAGGATTGACCGTCTGCGTTGCGCCGAATACGGCGAGACCGAACAGCATGCCCGTCACGAGCACGGCTTTGCGCACGCGCGTCTCATCCTTGCCGCGCGCGATCAGGTGATCGATCAGCCAGCCGCCGACGACGAGATCGGTCACCGTGGCCACGGCCCAAGGAATCGCAGCAAAGCCCGCCGACTTCAGGATGCTCATGTGCATCGTCTGCACGAGATAGCCCGGCAGCCAGGTCAGAAACAGGTAGAACGAGTAGCCGTACGCGGCAAAGCCGATCGTCAGGCCCCAAACCTTGGTCTTGGTCAGCAGGTAGCCGAGCATGCCGAAGACGCTCGCGCTCGACGTGCCTTCGGGCGTCGCGCCGCCCTTCTGGATGTAGTCGAGCTCAACGGGCGAGAGCTTGATGTCCTTGCTCGGATCGCGATAGATGACGAGAAACGCGATGAAGTACGCGAAGCTCAGCAGCGCCGTGACGCCGAATCCCCAGCGCCAGCCGGCGTTCACCACGACGACCGCGATCAGCGGTACGCCGATCACATTGGAGAACTTGGCCGCGGCATCGAAGATGGCCGTCGCCAGCGCGCGCTCCTTGCGAGGGAACCAGTAGCCCGTCGCCTTCGAGCTAACGGGAAAGCCGGGCGCTTCCGCGATGCCGAGCACCGCGCGTGCAGCGAACACGCCGCCGAAGCCGCTGGCGAACACCGTGATGGCGGACGCGAGGCCCCACAGGAACGCGCCCCACCGGCCGACGCGCGTCACGCCGAAGCGGTCGAGAAAGAGACCTGCGGGCACCTGCAGCAGCGCGTACGGCCAGAAAAACGCGCTGAACAGCAGGCCCATATCGGCGGGCGACAGGTTGAACGCCTCCTTCATCTGCGGCGCCGCCACCGACAGATTGATCCGGTCGAAATAGTTGATGAGCACGCCGATGCCCAACAGCAGGCCGATCGCCCACCGCCGGTTGGGAACGCGTTGTCCTGAAACTTCTGAAGCGTGTGCCATCTTGGTCTCCATTGAAAATATCCGTGGGGCCAGTCGTTCGGCTGGCTTGATCTACTGAGACAGCGCTGTCTCAGCCGGGCTGCAAAAAGAACGGGGTCGTTTGTGCGCTGCCGCACCAGGCAGTCGCCTCCTGGACGATGCTGGCGAGCGAACGTGTGCCGTCGACAGTCAGCGTCAGCGGCTCTGCAATGGGCCGCTCCAGCGCGGCGAACTGGCTTTCGACGAGCGATGCCGGCATGAAATGGCTCTCGCGCTGTGCCACGCGACGCAGTGCTTCCGGCTGGGGTAAATCGAGAAAAACGAATCCCAGTGACGCGGTCGCGGCGCGCAGACGATCGCGATAGCGCTGTCTCAGGGCCGAGCACGCCAGCACCGCGCGCTCCCCCCCGACTGGCCACCCGTTCGATCTCGTCCGACAGCCGCGCGAGCCAACCTGCGCGATCATCGTCGGTCAGCGGGATGCCCCGCCGCATCTTGTCGACGTTCGCTTGCGGATGAAAGGCGTCGCCTTCGATCAGCACGCCGCCCAGGCTCGCGGCCAGCGCCTGGGCGACACTGCTTTTGCCGCACCCCGCGACACCCATGACGACCAGTGATGAAATGTGCCCGATCATATCGACCTCCGTTTTGCCGAGACAGCGCTGTCTCGCGCACGTAAAAATAAAGGCTGCGTGGATGAGAGCCGGATCACACCCGGTTTCGGGTGTCGCTGATCGAGCCCTGTTGCGCAAGCCTTGAGACAGCGCTATCCTAAACGATCATGGCAGCCTCCACACTCAGGAAAACCCGAAGCACCGGCCGGCCGACGCTCGATGCCGTCGCCGAACTGGCCGGCGTGAGCTCGATTACCGCATCGCGCGTGCTGCGCGGTGTGGGTTCCGTCGGGCCGGAATACGTGCAACGCGTAAAGGCCGCGGCGGCGGAACTGAACTATGTGGCCAACTCCGCGGCACGGGCGCTCGCATCATCGCGCAGCGGCACGGTCGCTGTCGTGATCCCTTCACTGTCGAATACCGTGTTCGTCGACGTGCTCGAATCGATTCACAGCGTGCTGCGCCCACGCGGCTACGAAATCCTGATCGGCAATTCGCACTATTCGCGCAATGCGGAGGAAGACCTGATCCGCCACTACCTTGCCTCTCCGCCCAGTGGGCTCATCGTGACGGGATTCGACCGGACGGAAAGCGCGCGTCGTCTGATCGAGGCGAGCAGAGTGCCCTGTGTGCACATCATGGAACTCGAAAAAGCCGAAGGCGTGCATTGTGTCGGCTTCTCGCAGGCACGGGCGGGTGAAGCCGTCGCAGATCATCTGGTAGCGCGAGGTTGCCGGCGCAATGCATTTGTGGCGGCACAGCTCGATTCGCGGATGATGCAGCGCGGGGAAGGTTTTCGTGAGGCACTGCGGCGCAAAGGACTGTACGACGCCGAACTCGAGATACTTACGCCAGCGCCGTCGTCCATCGGGCTTGGATGCGATCTGTTTCGCCAGTTACTACAGCGACGGCCGGACGTCGACGGTATCTTTTTCGGCAACGACGATCTCGCACAGGGCGCGCTCTTCGAAGCGCGCCGCCAGGGCATCGACATTCCAGGCCAGGTGGCGATAGTGGGCTTCAACGATCTGGCGGGGGCCGCGGATTGCGTGCCACGACTCACGACGGTTCGCACGCCGCGAGCGGAGGTCGGACGGGTGGCGTCGAACCTGCTGCTGTCGATGATCGACAACAAGCCGGTCCCCTCACCCGTCGTCGATCTCGGCTATGAGCTGGTCGTGCGGGAGAGCGCCTGACGCTCAGTGCCTGCGTACGTCTTGACGCCAGTGGATAGATGGCAGCGGCGTTAAAGATCATCTCGACGGCAAAGCGCAGCATTGCGGCTACGGCGACGATGACATGTGACACCCGAGCTTTTGGGGCCTTGACCCACGCATACGTTGCGAAGCGATCAACTGCGCGCGGCGGCCGCGCCCGCACACGCTGAAGGACAAGACGGGATCGCGTGCGCAGCGAAAGGACGCGCCGCCGCGGTTGCAACCGATTGCACTTACGTGATCCGCCCGGATGCGATGAACGACCGAAGCACCCGAAGCAACGGCCGACGACGCTCTGATTGCGTTTTCATCGACTTCTCGCGACGCCCGAGCAGCATGCGCTGGAAGTATCACGCGGTAGGCAACTTCTACCTTAACGACAAGCTGCCGCCGCGGCACGGGGCCTTGTGATGAAGCGAAAAGAGAATCTGTTCGACGCGTTCAACATGAATTGCGCGGGCATAGCAATCGCGACCCGTGGACGTGTTCGCGCGACCGCTCGGCTGATTATCGTCAGTTGCCGTACTTCGATATCGTCGCTGTGTACGACGGGTGCGCGGCGGCGCGGGCGCGGCACTGGTAGCCAGAACCCGGATGAGCCGGCGTCTGCAGCAGGTGTTCAGGCAGATTGAATCGGACGCTAACGGTGGCGAAGTTCATGTACGGCGTACGCCGCCGTGAGCACGCCGATCAGGATCGACGCCACTGACAACGACTCATCGAACTGTCCGGCAGCTGCCGACAGCTTCGCATCGCACCAGAGCCCTACGCCTGCTAACGTGACCAGCAGTCCGAACGCGACGCCCCACACCGGTCCCGCCTTGTTTGAATTGAGTTTGTGAGCAAGCTTCATCGTCATTCTCCCGGCAACCAGACTACGCTGGCCAAGGGGCGCTTCGCGCCTCGACGGTCAACGTAGCGCCGCACTGGACCTGCGGGCCGCGCTGGAATGTTCAAACAGCGCGCAGCCTTCATGCTCGAAGCATAATACGGTATATACCGTTTTCAAAAAAATAATCTGCTGGTTCGCGTGATGGCGACTCGTCACGCTCAAATGCCGATCGCGCCGGTGCGCGACCGTTCAAGCCCTTTTTCTGGGTCGTGATTCACGATCTGGTCGACACTGCGCAGGTCGCGAGCAGCACGGTCGCGCGATCGAGCTTTACCGTGCTGAGCTATCTAGCGACGCTGGCTATTTTCTTCGGCTACTGCTATCCGGTTTCGCTGCTCACGCGCTGGTTGGAGAAGCGGCTAATCGATCGATAGAGCGTCAGCGGCAGCATCGACGACGATTGACGCGCGTTTCATTTGGTCCGGCCATGCTCACCCATAACTGGGCAAGACGGCCGGAACGGACTGTCGGGGCGCTGCGCGACAAGCAGGTTTCGGAATCGATCCCGCCTTTGAAGTCGTGATTAGCTGGGTTGCTTTTGGTGTAGGCGAACGAACAGACACAAGCGCTGTTCCCCCACTATTCCCCCAGATAGGCCGCCCGCACCTTCGGATCATCCAGCATGTGCTTCGCGTCGCCCGACATCGTGATCATGCCCGAGTCCATCACATAGCCGCGATCCGCGGCCTGCAGCGCCAGCCGGGCATTCTGCTCGACCAGCATCACCGTGATG